>NZ_QUCG01000001.1:0-174271 GCF_003473645.1 Prevotella sp. AM23-5
TTTCCAGGATGATGCCGTATTGCAGAAGAACATCGATAGTTTTTATAAGAAGAGCCGACTCGTGAAGTACTTCACCGAGAACCCGCTTAAGGACAATACCAAATAACAAAGGAGGACTAAGAAAAATGAGAAAAGACGTAATGATGATCAGCGCAGGACTGGTGATGATGGCAATGGCATCCTGCGACAAGACAGAATATAGAGAGATTACAGAAGACCGTGTAGTGCCGCAGCCGGTGGATACCATCAAGGTGGCAGACCATTTCTACCTGGACGGCTATCTCTCGCGCACATCAGAGGATATCGGAGGCAGACAGCTGAATGCCGTAAACCTCTATCACGATGGCGAAGACCTGTATGTAGCCAACTTTGCCGGCAAATGCATCGATGTTTTCGATGCTGAAACACTGGAGCTGAAGCGCAGTATCAGCAATGCCGACCGCACACTGGCTAGGGATGTATATGCCGAGGGCGAGCACCTCTTCGTGGCAGCCGGCGACAGCCGAGAGGTGCAGATCTTCGACAAGAAGACGGGTAAGTATCTCAGTCGTCTGGGCACCGGTTCCTGGCCAGCCAGCAATGTTTCGTGGGCGGGATGCGTGTGCGCTACCCCTCGCCTGGTGTTCGTAAGAGACTCTAAGGAGACCAATATCAGAGTATTCGACCGTGAGGCGCTGGATATGAATGCAGCCAACAACAACAATGTCTATGCCAAGCTGGCTACAGGCAGCTATTTCATCGGCAGCAAGTTTGAGCCGCAGTCTGAATCCTATGATATGGAAGCGATAGGCGATTCGCTCTACAGTTTCATCCCTCGTACAGGTACCATCTATGCCTGGAAGGTACAGGACATCATCGAGAAGAAGAACGATGCGCCAGCCAAGATTACCCAGAACGCAACAGAGAAAATCCGTTCCATCTCGAAGACCGACGACAAGGAGAAGTTCTTCGTATCGATGGAGAAGGACGGCAAGATGCAGCTGGCAGAATACACTCTGGCTGATATCCAGAAGCGAGACTTCTCTCAGCCAATCCGCAGTTTTGCGGGCGACGGCCGAGTGAGCCTGCCATCCCAGACCATCGTAACCTACCAGAAGGAGAAGCTGATCCTGACCAACGGCACTAAGCTCGACCGCTGGGAGATCCGCAACAATCCATCCTACGAGATCCAGCCTCGCCAGAAGTAAGTAAGCGAAGCATTCTCGGAATAAAGCAAAAAAACTGCCTAAAAATTTGGAGGTTACAAATATTCAGCGTATCTTTGCAAATATATTTAATTAATCATGGAGGATAGAATATGATGATATACGTAGCCAACCCACTTTACGATGCCGTCTTCAAGTATATGATGGAAGATGAGCGAATAGCCAAGACATTGCTTTCTGCACTCTTGCAGAAAACGGTGATTGCTGTAGAAATGCGTCGTCATGAATATCCCAACATTTCACGTGATGCCATCTCTATGTTTCGTGTTGACTTTGCTGCAACCGTATTGGAAGATGACGGAAGTAAGAATCTGATTCTGATAGAATTGCAGAAAACATGGCTGGAGACGGAAACCTTGCGCTTCCGTCAATACCTGGCTGTGCAGTATAACAACAAGGAGAATATGCGCAAGGAGACCAAGGGCAAGTATGCCCTGCCTACCGTGGCGGTGTATCTGCTGGGGCATAACGTGGGACAATTCACGGAACCCGTCATCTATGCCAGACATAAGATATATGACTATGAGGGAAATGAAGTACACCAGGAGGAGCCAGACCCATTTGTAGAGAGTCTGCAGCATGACAGCATCATTGTCCAGATTCCGCGGCTGAGAGGAAGGGTAAACAATAGACTGGAGAAAATACTGAGCGTATTCGACCAGTCGCAGATTTATCCGGACGACCAGCGAATGCTTGAGTTGGATGAGAACAAATATGGGGATGATGCCGAAATGACGCATATACTCCATCGGCTCCAGTCGGCGGCGGCTAATCCTGACATCAGAAACAGGATGAATGCAGAGGATGAGTTCTTCCAGGCCCTGGAAGACAGGGATACAGCCATTATGCAAATGGATGCTACAATCATGACGCAGAAAAAAGAACTCGAAAAGCAGAAGGCGGCACTTAAAGAGAAGGATGCGGCAATTGAAGAGCAGAAAGCGGCAATTGAAGAGAAGGATGCGGCACTTGAAGAGCAGAAGGCGTCACTTGAAGAGCAGAAAGCATCCTTGCGCGCAGCAGTTTTGGCTTTATCGAAGTCGGGCATGAATGCAGAAATGATAGCAAAGACTTTGAATATCGGAGAGGAGAAAATACAGGAAATATTATCCTAACTGATATTCCAAACCCATTTCAGTACTTGAATAACAGATAAGCAAAGAAATCCCCCATCCTACTTTCTCAAGCGGGATGGGGGTTTTGCTTATGTAATAATTAAACCTAAAAAAAGCCCTGCCGGCTTTCACAAGCAGGCAGGGGATAATTATAAGTAAAAGATGTAAATAGATGTACCACTGTACAACCTACTTATTAAAACTATAAAATTAATCTTGCAGATTCTACACACATTAATCTGCTTTCTTATATATGAAGGAGGCATATTCACATACACCCGCAATCAATAGACTCAAATTCTTACGACTTTTATCATCATAGACTATCTTTAGCCTACCTATTATATATCGAACTGTTTTTTATCATATCATCGTAAGTATCAATTATTTGCTATTTATCTTTATTAATCCGTAATATGTCTCAACAACTGCTTCACCTATGCCTCCCCCGCTGCTGTAGCTCTCAGTCAAGAGACCATCAGCCAGCGAGGGGGCGAGTTTTTTTTACATATGATTGATTCGAAGATATCCTTCATTATGTTGGGGATTACAAATCCCCAGAACATAAAGAGGTTAGGACATTTCTTGACGGCGGATTGCAAATCCGCCGGAACGCCTAACGGAGGATGGGCTTATCCAGTACTACCGGGACACCCAGCGGAGGATGGGCATTTCCAGCGATGCCGGGACGCCTAACGGAGGGATGGGCATATCGGGCGCTATTTAAGCGTAGCTGGGCGATGATAAGTCCAAGTGATTTGACAAGCCCCTAGCTTGTTTTTGTCAGGATTATCTTCATATCCGTTAGATTCATTGCCGCCGAGAAATTTTAGTTGATTTACTCTGCTGGTATTCATATAGCCACTGCCACCTCCAGCGTTATGAGTATTAAATCCTCCTCCACCGCCATAAAAGCCACTACCACCTTGTACTGCAAAATTATTATTCAAGGCATACCCCCCGATTCCGAATGCCGATGGTTGTTTGAGAGTTGCATTTGACGGTGTATTTCTTCCCCCAGCAGTTTTGGTTCCTCCGTATGGTTTAATAGTCGAATCCCATAAACTGTTACCGGCTCCATTTCCTCCTGATTCACCTCCACCATATCCCGAAGGTTTGCTAGCATTTGAGAATGATGCAGCTCCAGATCCACCAGCTACCATTAACAGGTAATTTTTATAATTTTCATAATTATATGTTTCTCCGTTTCCTTGTAAAGAGGTAGCAATGTGGGAAGCTCCTCCTCCCCAACCTCCTTTTGGATCGTAACCCTTACTTTTACCATTATTATATCCAGATCGATTACCTACACAGATATAAAGTTTTTTATCAGATACTGATGATGTCCACGTTGCTTTAGCAAAACCGCCAGCAGAAACTGTACCATTATTTAATGAAGTACCAGTCGCGCCCCAACAACTTAATGTATACTCTGTAACTTCAGGGATATCAAATTCATCCACATCTTCGCGTCGAACAAGGTAGAGACGTGTAATCTTTGCACCAGGCACATCACATTCAATATCTTTTTTAACTATAGGATTATCACGAGTAGGTGTAGCACTAATATCTTGAAGATATCCCCAACAAGTGTTAAGTCGTTGTTCCGCTGGATCAGCTTGAGCTTGAAATTTTACAGTCTTTCCAAACGGAACAATAAAACCGCATCTGTACAATGCCGTCAGGTCATTGTGATTGTGAAGATCATTGACATATGGTTTGTTACCAACAAATGTTCGTGATGGGAAATAATGTGCGTCAGTTTTATGTAGGAAAGTTTCGGACACCTCAAAATCAGATGATTCTGGTCTTTTCACGTTTTCACCATAGTAGTACTTATAACCATCATCCTTGAAACGTAAGGTTTTATTACGAGAACTTGGAATATTAAGAATCACAAAACCTACCAGATGTTTCATTTTTACTGTAAAGCTACCATATGAATCAGCAACAAAGCTACCCGCCTGAAAATCAGCTGATTGGAATTTTTCCTTAGTACTTTGATCCGTTACTAATTGCAGATTATTAATCTTATCTGCAAAGAAAGCTTCGGCTGTTGTGGCTGTTGGATCTACAGTTTGTTGACTAGCACTATATGGATAATAGCAGAAATATCTACAACTTTTTGAATACAAGAGTTTTTCTCCATTTTCCGGTTCCCACAGATTGTAGTTATTCTGTTGGGTAGCTTCCACTCTGGTAAGCTTCAAATTTTCTACAACCAGTTCATTGTATTTATTTACTACGTAAACTCCTATCTGATCTCCAATTTCGAACGAGTTCTTTGGATCATTCTTGTAATATTCCCATGAATTATCGGGAACTTGGTCCACTAAATTCCAGGAAGTATCATAATAAATATAATCCCCGATAGTCTTAAACATATCGGCTGAAAGGTTATAGTTGATGGTTGTACCTGCCTTCCATTCACCCGTGAGGTTTGTTTCAAACGTCTCTGTTTGTCCACCTTTCGTCAAAGTGAAACATACCTTTGCCCCCGTTTCCAACGTCTGAGGAATCATCATCAATGTTTGAGCGCCCTGTGTGAGCGCATAATCTTGCTGACCAACAATTATATTTTTGTCAGTAACATCGAAGGTGTATGTAACCTTATTATTTTTATCTAATGTCCACACAGCATTTGGCACATTAGCCGTTTCTGACAAAGAAAGATCACAGATGCCCTTGTTATAAATACCTTGCAATTCTATCTTTGTCAGCTGTTTTCCGCTACCTACAACAGCTGGTAAATTCTTATCGACGGAAAAGGTTACGGCAGTAAGGGCATGATAGAAGTTCAAGCCCAGAGCTTCCTTTGATTTCGAGCCTTTGTTGGTGGCAACAATCAAGTCGGGCTGATTGGCAATATCCGTATTTGATGCAGTATATGTGATCTGGGGCTTGCCGTTGGCTATGTCTTGGGTGTATTCAAGAGGTGAGTTTACATTTGCATTATATGGAGCGAAAGCATGAAAAGACACTTCTCCTGTATTTGGCCATCGGCTGTCCTGGATTCCCCAAAAATTATTGGATGGTGTGGCAACGGCTATTTCCGGATTGCCATCTTTCTGGAATAATGATACATTCGTGTTTCCTTCCTTATAAATAGCAGTTACGCCAAAACTACCATAATCACCAATATTTTTCTTTTGGGCTCCACGGGTCTGCACAGCTCTTTCCTGTTCCCCGTCTTCCAGCAGTGCACCGGAACGGGTGATGCGTTTTCCGTCCTTGCTCCAGATATAGATACCGTTCTGCCCTAACGAATGAAGATAGAGGGGCTTACCGTAGGATGTAGGTACGACGATAGGCCCCTCCTCGTTTGCTGCATCTTTAGCTGCACGTGAAGAGGAGCTGGGAGACAGAGGCTTCCAGCTGTTGTCGAGCGATGGTTGAAATGTAATTTTATCATCAGATAGATTGGCTTGCTGCAGTGATTCGCTTTCTGAACATGACGTAAAGGATGCGAGTACACTGAGTGCCAACAAACTGCATTTATAAGTTTTTCTCATCATATAGTTTTCTTTAAATTCTTTTTACGCCAATAAGGGTAAAGAATCGGAGGGTTCCGATCTCAGACTCTCTCGTGAGCCGGATACCCTCCAATTCTAAAATTATAATCTGGTATATTCAATATTTACATTGGGACATTTGTTGCCTGATCAACCCATTGGGTTACAGTAACATTGAAGAAGATTTCTTCACCCAGAATAGTATCACCTGGCTTTGGATCCTTATTAGTCCAATCCGGACCTGGCTCTGCAGGATCTACCTTACCAGCACCCTTACTCAAGTTGAGAGTGTAAATATACTTATTACCATTTTCCCAATTGACAGCAGGGATAGCTACAGCAGTCCAAGCGCATTTAGTTTCATCAACCTGATCGGTTTTTGGATAAACCTGCACCCAGTCGCCAGCGCCATTCTTCTTCTGAACATTAATCAAGAGAGAAATGTACGCACCATTAGCTTGGTGGTAATCATCAGTTCCATTCATGTCTATAGGTCGTCCATCCCATGATGTAATCGTCTGTGGGAGAAGCATAGCGCTGTTATCACCTACGAGCAAATCTGTAACGGCTTTATTATTTTCATCAAGCGTGATGTTTACACCTTGATGAAGGATATACTGGGTCGTAAAGTTTTGATTCTGCCAGTTGTGCTTAGCAGCCTCTCCAGGTTTAAATGTATAGGTACCTGTACCTTGTACATTAGTGATACGAACGCCCTTGATAACATACTTTAAATTCGCATTTGTATTCTGCACCTTGATCTGAATCTGGGAAAGAATATGGTCGAAATTCAAATCAGCTCCTGCTGTTCCATTTTGAGCCTTGGTGCCTTCTGCCTTAGCTACAAGCAAATCCAACTGATCTGCAAGATTTGTATTTGGAGTGTAATCAGTCAAAGTAATGTTATCCTTGGAAATTGTAGGAGTTACGCCATCCATATTCTCCTTACCTGTAGCAAACGCCATAAAGGTATAAGCCTTATCCTTCTCCCAGAACCAAGGACCGCCTACACTCTCAAACGTCGTTCCAGCACCTTTCTTTGCAAACTGCTCTTTAGTAAATACCACGTCATTATCAGCCCATGCACTCACCCAGATATTCTTGAGATTATCTGTTGTTGCCTCAGTTCCACGGCTGTTCAAGCCTACTGTACTGCGGAAGGTGATGTTAGAGCTCTTCGCAACATCCTTAGTATCTTCTGAAGAGCATGAAGACAAGGCAATAGCAGTAGCTGCTGCCATTAACAAAACACTTTTTTTCATAACTGTTTTCTTTTAAAAATTAATAATTAAATTGTTATAATAATATCGATTATATGATTCTTAATGATAGATAAACCTATGAGATAACCAAAAAATGATTATACGTTGATATCTATATAAACCTCGTTCCACTTATTCACGCTCGGCTGCACACCAGAACCACCAGGTATAGCCTCAGGGAATGGCAGTTTATCCAACTCAATCCTGATAGGAGCACCCTCTTCCTGATCGGCAGCGTGAACCTGATCGGTAACATCCACCTCGTAAAACCAGTTGCTGCCGTCGGTGAGCTGCGCATAAACCATCAGTACATGCTTGGCAGAAAAGTCCAGACAGTGACCGAAGAGGTTTTCCTTGCCCCTGACGATGGTAAGACTAGGATCCAACTCAAGTGCAAACGGAATGGTAACCCTCTCTGATGACAGCTGATCGATACCAGCCAGCCATCCGCCAGAGAGTCCAGACAAGCTGGCACTCATCGCCTTCACACTCCGGATATTCTCCACGTTCCTGATTTCTACGGTGAAATACTTCACTCTCGGTTTGGGTTTCATCGTAATGGTACTCATCTCACCTGCCGGCTTGATGACCACTCGCTCGGCTTGGGCGCTATAGAGCATAGCCGGTCCCTGCATCACTCGCTCCTTTTCTGTGCCCCTGGCACGTGGCTCAGCCTTTGCCATAGCAGCAAGCAAGCCCTGGAGTGCTCGTGTTTCAGCCGAAGTAACCTCGAACGTATTGAACTGTTCCTTGTTGTTGATACGATGCGTCTCCTTGTCACTGTTTACACAGATGGCACGATAGACTCCAGCATCCGCCGAGATGGTTCCACCTTTCTTGTCCGTAAACTCGTATCTGATAGGCTCACCTCCATTCTCAGGATAGAGATAGAGACTCATGGTGGCAGGATTGGCATCGGGAGCTTCGCTCCAGTCGAACGTCACCTCCACAGTCTCTCGGTGGGGATGGTCGTAGCAGAGGTCCTTGTGCTCGCAGGATGAGAGCAGTTCTGCCATCATCAGGAAGAAGGCTGCACAGACGATTACGCGGAAGAATAGGATCATTGATTGTCTTAACTCTGTCATTCTAGTCATTTCTTACCTCCTTTCTTGCTATTGGTGTTTCCGTTGCCGAAGAGCCATACCAGTGATACTTCTCCGCGGGTAGGTCCTATCCAGGTGCGGTTGCGGGTTGCCTCATATACGTAGCATCCGTCTTTCGGCTCATAGGTCTTGTAGTGGGACTTGATGTATCCCACGCCCAGTCCGAAGTCGAGGTTCAGGCGTCTTCCTATCGGCAGTGAGTATCCGTACTCCATTCCTGCTCCGTAGGTTTTCTTGCTCTGGTGACCGGTGCCTCCGTTTTCGATATCATAGGTGAGGAACTGTCCGTAGAGGGAGACGTGATGTCCCTGCATCGGTTTTTCCTTGGCTTTCCTGCCGAAGTACTTTCTTATCTCCATTTCTCCACCATAGATTCTCCAGTATTTGTGGCTGGCATCCTTGCTCCACCAGGCTAGCATACCGCTGGCTCCGAGGGTCCATCCCCTGCCGATGCTGGTCTCGATGCCGATGTTAGGCACCAGGAGGGCATCATATAGCAGGTTGGTTTTCAGGGCATAATATCTGTTGCCCAGAACCGTTTCTACCGTTGTCCCGTCAAAGAATCCCTCCTGTCCCGAACCGGATGTTCCGATATTGGAATGATAGAGGGAATCAGTCTCACTTCCCTGCCTGTGGGTAAGCGAAGAGAGAGAATCTACTTCGCTACCCTGCTGAGAAGCAAGTGACGAGAGAGTATCTGAAGGATTTACAGCAGACTGATCAGTCGGCTGGATATGTCTGATTTCACAAACTACGACGGTACCGGAACGGAGCGTTTCGAAATGATTGGCGAGCATATAGTTCCATGCCTTACCGCCATTGAGGTTTTGCAGTCGCCGCTTTCTTCCGTCCACCACCTTACCGTTTTTCACGATCCATACAGGCGTGTTTTCAATAATGTTCAGTGCCTTGTCTTTCCAGGGTACATCTGCCTTGGCAAGCTCCTGTGCCAGTCCTTGCCAGTCTTCACCGAGCGAAGAGAGGACGAAGATACTGTCGGGCAGGATGAGCTTTTCCCTAAGATAATCACGCAATCTTTCTCCACGTCGCCTAGCCAGCCTTTTGTTGAGCGAGGTCGCTCCTTCAGGCGAAGCACCCGAAAGGATCTTGATACGTTGCAACACTATGTTCGGGTTGCCCTCCACACCTCTGATCCCTTCTTTGAGCCTTTCCAGGCTGGCAGCATTGTTCATATAGGAAAGATCTAATAATGAATAGCCCGGCCGGTAATAAACCGTTGTCCGGAGGCTGTCGCCTACCGTGCCGGCGTATGCATTTGCCATAATTGTAGTGGGCAATAGCATCACCATTACAATTTTCTTCACCATATTTTATTATTAATCTAATTGTTTATCTACTTTGAGTTTATTACCTGTCTTCTTTTATAAAAAGATAGACTTGGATTTTATACAGTTTCATTATTAAGGGTTCCAATCATCATTTACTATAGCTATGTCATTTTGAGTTGGCATTCACCTTATGTCTTCTATCAGTACGAACCGATACAGTTGTACTTTAACTGTAGCTAAAAGCTTCGTTAACTGCGATACAGTTGTACTTTAACTGTATCAGATGACTGAAATAAATCCTAAAAAAGTCTTTTTTGTGTTGTTTGTTAAAACTAAAATTGCACAAATATACCCTTTTTGGCTATAAAATAAGAATTATTGACTACAAAGTGTTAATTAAGTGTTAAATAGAGATTGAAAATATTGTAAATTGAAGATATTATACTATCTTTGCAGCGCAAAAGTTAAAGTACAACTATTGCACAAAATCACGCTTTTTATATTCCATTTCTACCTTTTGTTTGGTTATTCTAGAAAAAAGCGATACCTTTGTAACGAAGATAACTCTAAATTTTAATTTTTAATCAGAAAGCAATATGATGAAGATTACAATCTTTAGCCGAATCAAGAAATTCGCAGCAGACGCACGTAAGAAATCAAAAGATATTACATTAGGAGAGTTTACCCGAAGCTATGCGGATGAAAGACACAAGGAAGGAGAGAAAATGTATGAAGGAAGATGCGGCAGCATTCTGAGCATGCTGAAGCACCTGGAGACCTTCGGCGGAAGCAACATCCCGCTGAAAAAGGTGGATGTGGAAACCGTCAAGCAGTTTATCGACTACCTACGCTCTGCCCACGACCTGCATAAAAACATGAAAGCACCCAGAAAACTATCCGACAGCACCATCCATCTGAAGGTGAATATCCTGAAATCGGTATTGAGGGAAGCCGTGAGACGGGGATTGCTGGATGAGAACCCATTCGACCTGCTGCCCCATTCCTATCGCGTCAAAGCCCAGTACAGGGAAAGAACAGCGCTGACCCAGGAGGAACTCATCAAGCTGAGCGAAACACCCTGTAATACTCCCGAGCTGAAGGAGGCATTCCTGCTAAGCTGCATCACGGGACTGAGGAAAAGCGATATCCTGAGTCTATCCATCCATGACATCGAAAAATGCGATGACACCTATTATATATATAAGAAGATGAAGAAGACACAACGCTGGCTCCGGCTTCCGCTGCCGGAAGAGGCGCACCATATTCTCTCGAAGCTCCATGCCAAGAATGGTGATACCCCCTACTTTTTCGCCCATCTCTCGCCCCATCATCTGGGCGAGCATCTGGAAGTATGGCTGGAGGATTGCTGTATCTCCGACAAGCATATCACCTTCCATTCGGGACGCCACACCTGCGCCACCCTATTATTGACGCAGGGCACGGATCTCTATACCATCATGAGGTATCTGGGGCATCAGAACATCAACACCACGCAGCGATATGCGCATATCACGAACCAGATGCTATCCAGCGCCACCCATCTGCTGAACTATCAGCTCAAGGGTTTAGCAGCCTGCTAGAATCATATATTCTTCTGAAAGCATTCTCCCACTAATTTCACAAATAACACAGATGCATACCTGTTTCACGGATTAAATCACTTATTCATCATCGCCCGCCAAAGACTGTATCTCGCCTCGGGATTCAGCTGTTCCAGCTGCTGGAAGATCTGCTGCATATCACTGCGGCGCGTGGTCTCCTCGTACGGACACAGCGCCTTCTGCTTCGTGAATTGTAACTCCTCTGCCACCTGACGAATATCCGCCTCATGCACCAGACAAAGGGGGCGGATGATGATAAGCGGATAATGCTTCAACCGCAGACTGGGCTGCATGGTGGAATGAGAACCCTCGAAGGTGATATTCATCAGGAAAGTTACGAGGATATCATCCATGTGATGGCCCAGGGCTATCTTATTGAAACCATTATTCACTGCAAATTCGAAGAGCGTCTTGCGGCGGTTCCAGGCACAAAGAAAACAACGGGTCTTGCGGGGATCGGTGGATTCATCGAAAGAACTATGCAGGATATGAAGTTTGATGCCATTCTCTGCACAAAATGCCTGCAGATAAGAACGGTCGGTCTCGTAAGGAATGTTATCCATAATGATATGCGCCGCCTCTACCTCGATATGCGGCTTATAGATGCGGGCACGCTGAGCCAAGAGGCGCAACAGTTCCAGAGAATCCTTTCCGCCGCTCAAGGCAATGAGAATCCGGTCACCATCCTCCAAAAGGTGATAATCCACGCATCCTTTATTGAATCGCTTTAAAATCTTCTGTTCTGCTTTCATCACATTATATTATATAAATGTAGCCGTACATGATATAAAAGAAAAAAGCCGCTGTCCCCTAGAGAACAGCGACTATATCAAATACATTCCTCATCCTATGAAGGAGAGAAACGATAATTTAAACTTCGAATATATGAAAACGCGTTTTATCGCTTGATTTCTTCTTACTTGGCATAAGCCACGCTGCGAGTCTCACGGATCACGGTAATCTTCACCTGACCAGGATAGGTCATCTCGTTCTGAATCTTGGTTGCAATCTCATCAGAGAGCTTGATGCTCTGCTCATCGCTCATCTTGTCGGCACCCACGATGACACGAAGCTCACGACCAGCCTGGATGGCATAGGTCTTGGTAACGCCAGGATAGCTCATGGCGATAGCCTCAAGATCGTTCAATCGCTTGATATATGCCTCTACAATCTCACGGCGGGCACCTGGACGGGCACCGGAAATGGCATCACATACCTGTACGATAGGAGCCAGAAGGGTGTTCATCTCCATCTCGTCGTGGTGAGCACCAATGGCATTGCAGATATCTGCCTTCTCCTTGTACTTCTCGGCAATCTTGGCACCATAGAGTGCGTGTGGCAACTCGCTCTCCTCGTCTGGCACCTTACCGATATCGTGCAACAGACCGGCACGCTTTGCCTTCTTAGGGTTCAAGCCCAACTCAGAAGCCATCACCGCACAGAGATTGGCGGTTTCACGAGCATGCTGCAAAAGGTTCTGACCGTAAGAAGAACGATACTTCATCTTACCTACGATACGAATCAACTCTGGATGCAGACCATGGATACCGAGGTCGATGGCTGTACGCTTACCGGTCTCGATGATCTCATTATCCAACTGCTTCTTCACCTTGGCTACCACCTCCTCGATACGGGCTGGGTGGATACGGCCATCGGCTACCAACTGATGGAGAGCCAGACGGCAAACCTCACGGCGCACAGGGTCGAAGGCTGAGATAACGATAGCCTCAGGAGTATCATCTACCACGATTTCCACACCGGTGGCTGCCTCGAGAGCACGGATGTTGCGGCCTTCACGACCGATGATGCGTCCCTTAACCTCATCATTATCGATATGGAATACAGAGACAGAGTTCTCGATAGCTGTCTCGGTAGCCACACGCTGGATGGTCTGGATTACAATCTTCTTAGCCTGCTGATTGGCATTGAGCTTGGCATCATCCATGATCTCATTGATGTAGCTGGCTGCATCAAGACGAGCCTGATCCTTCAAGCTTTCTACCAAGCGGCTCTTCGCCTCCTCGGCACTGAGCCCAGAAAGCTCTTCGAGCTTAGCCTGCTCCTGCTTCTGCATCTTCTCGAGTTCCTGCTGCTTCACGGCGAGGAGTTTCTTCTCATTGTCGATGCGCTGCTGATACTGCTCTACCTCCTGCTTGCGGCGACCGAGGTCTTCCTGGCGCTGGTTGAGCGAGATTTCGCGCTGCTTGAGCTTGTTTTCACTCTGCTGGATGCGGGAGTTGCGCTGCTGCACCTCCTTCTCCAACTCGGCTTTCTTATTGAGGAACTTCTCCTTCACTTCGAGAAGCTTTTTCTCCTTTACCACTTCTGCCTCTTTGCTGGCAGCATCTATCATTTCATTATATTTTCCCTTAATGACATAACGGAAAATGACATACCCCACGATACCTCCCAGAACGAGAGCTACCAGGGCCGCTATTATTGTTACCATATATATATTATAATTATTAATATTCTTACTTAGCCAAGGTATCTTCTATCTCCGCAGTCAGTTTGTCCAGAATATCATTATATGGTTGGGTATCATTTTTATCTGATTCCTTCTCGAATCTCAAAGCTACATCAATGAGAGCCATATACAAAATCTCCTTGTCGCTCTTGCGCCCCTTGAAGATTTTTGCATACGAATTGACGATCTCATCGATCAACTTAGCCGACTTACGATAATACTCCTCATCCTCTCTCGGTATTCTTACCGTGAGGTCGGTATCATATACATGTAATCTGATCTGTAATTTATCTTCCATCTGATCTGCCTCCGCTCCAATAGTTATTACTTGTCGCTCAGTAGCGTTATACACTTGTTGACATCTCTGATGAGCTTGGCGATGCGCTTCTGGGTGGTCTCCATGTCGGAGTCGGAAATCGTCATCATCTTCGCCATCTTCAGACTGTCGTAATCATGCTTTGCCTGAGTCAACTTCTCCTGCAATTCCTTGATCTTGGCATCGCGCTCATCCACCATCGCATACAGCTCTGCATTCTCATGCTTGATATCTTCAAACTTGAGAATCATCTGTCTTACTCTTGTGGCAAACGTATTGATTGTTTTCTCACTAGCACTCATGACTTTTTATTTTTGGCTACAAATTTAAGAGAATAATTTGAAAAAAACAAATATTCTCCTGTTTTTTTTATCTTTTTGGGAGAATATTGGCTACTTTCCCATCTTTTGCTTTGCCTTTTCCACCTCTTCATCGGATGGACGTGGCTCCTTCTTAGCCAACATCAGTACCTGGAATGTGAAATCGGTAACCCACTGCTGGCTGAACTTCAGACGGGTGTTGAAGTGGCGCAAGCCTACCACGGTCTTGAGCACGCTGGCATCCGAGAAATCGTTCTTGTTGAAGATGTCGTCCACAGTCTGTGCAGTGAGCTTATAGAGGGTCTTCTTCATGAAGCTTGGCAGACGAAGCTTGAACTTCATCAGGTTGCCCATGAGCATCATCAGATCCTGGGTGAAGTTCTGGAACTGGATGAGATAGGTATTGACATCCTGGAGTTTCTGGCAGTTCTTGCGGATGCTGGCATCAATCTCCTTGAAAAAGTTATCGTCGGTATCATAGATGTTCTTCATCATCTTCTTGACCTGTGCCTTCTCACCGATGCCCAGACGGTTGTTGACGGTAGGAACATGGAGGCTGGTCTTGAAGACACGGAGGTCTGGAAGCATAGCCAGATTGGTGATACCTAATTGTGAAGCCAAGGCTGCCTGGAAATATACACGGACCAGGGTCATGTAGTCTTCCATTCCACCTACTTTCTTATCTTCGTCTTTACGACTGAATAGTTTAGAAAATATTCCCATTCTTAATCTTATTTATTCATTAATGTTCTTAAATGTTCTGCAAAAATACAATAAAATCGCAAAATACCCAAATTAAGAAGTAGTTTTTTTCCCTTAAAGTATATTTTTCCTATATTATATGAAGATTTTAGGCTGATTATTTTCACCGCTCAATATTTTTTAGTAACTTTGCCACGTTTTTAAAGACGTTTTTTCTGTTCCGCCCAGAGACTACACTGACTGCGGAACGTGCAACATATAATATAAGGTATAATAAGAACTTTTCCCATTAATAAAGGAAAGAAACAAGAAGAAGATATGAAAGGAATCGTATTAGCAGGTGGTTCGGGTACCAGACTGTACCCTATCACAAAAGGCATCAGCAAGCAGCTGATTCCTATCTTTGACAAACCTATGATATATTATCCCGTATCGGTACTGATGCTGGCTGGTATCAAGGAAATTCTGATTATCTCTACGCCTTTCGATCTGCCTGGATTCAAGAGACTGCTGGGCGACGGAAGCGAACTGGGGGTTCACTTCGAGTATGCTGAACAGCCATCGCCCGACGGACTGGCGCAGGCGTTCATCATCGGCGAGGAATTCGTAGGAAAGGATGATGTATGCCTCGTGCTGGGTGACAACATCTTCTACGGAGCCGGATTTACCGGACTGCTGAAGGAGAGCGTGATGGCTGCCGAAGCAGGACAGGCAAGCGTATTCGGCTACTACGTGAACGATCCGGAAAGATACGGCGTGGCGGAGTTTGACAAGGACGGCAACTGCCTGAGCATCGAGGAGAAGCCAGCACAGCCTAAGAGCAACTATGCCGTAGTGGGACTCTACTTCTATCCGAACAGCGTGGTGGAAGTGGCGAAGCACATCAAGCCTAGTGCGCGTGGAGAGCTGGAGATTACCACAGTGAACCAGCACTATCTGGCAGAGAAGACCCTGAAGGTAAGAACCCTGCAGCGCGGTTTTGCCTGGCTGGATACCGGTACCCACGACAGTCTTTCGGAAGCCAGCACCTTCATCGAGGTGATAGAAAAGCGCCAGGGACTGAAGGTAGCCTGCCTGGAAGAGATAGCCTACAACCAGGGATGGATCGGCAAGGAACAGCTGAAGAAACTGGCAGAGCCGATGCTCAAGAACGGATACGGACAGTATCTGATGGCTATTGCTACTGACAACAGATAAGCTCTGACTCAAGACTGAGATTTCAACAGAATAAAATAAGAATATCATTAATAGTAAAATGGAAGAAAACAAGAATTACGAACTTGAGGACTTGCAGGAGCAGGAAGAACAGTCGGCGCTCGACTTTCAGACCATCTATTCCACTCTGATTCTGAACTGGAAATGGTTCCTTCTCTCGATTGTTCTCTGCTGTGCCCTTGCAGTGGCTTACGTGAAGCTGGCACCAAAGGTATTCCAGAGTTCTACGAAGATTTTGATCAAGGATGATGAATCCAAGAAGAGCGGCGGTGCTGCCGGTGCAGCGGCTGCGGCGATGTCGAACCTGAGTCTGGGATTCATGTCCAGTTCCAACGGTATCGACAACGAGACGGAAATTCTGAACTCACGCTTTCTGGTACAGCAGACCATCAAGAACCTGAAGCTCTACGCTGAGTACAAGCACGGCGGCATGCTGGTAGATACGCTGATCTATGCCAAGCAGGAAGTAAACGTGGACATGGACACCACCAGCCTGAAGCAGCTGAATGCTCCGATGAAGCTCACCATCACTCGTGAGGGAGGCATCTACCACGTAAAGGGTAAGTATTTCAAGCCTATCGATGCAGAAACCTTCGAGAAGGCTCCTTACGAAATCAACAAAATCCTCGCCAAACTCCCGGCACAGATCAGAACCAAGGCGGGTACACTGACCCTGACACAGAACCCTGTCTATGAGCTGAAGGAAGGTACTGAGCTGAAGGTGGAGATGATTTCTCCTTTCAAGGCTTCTAAGGAATACTTCAAGCGTCTGACCATGAACCAGACCAAGAAGACGGCTAACACCGTGGAGCTGACCTTCAACGATGAGAGCAGAGAAAGAGGCGTTGACTTCCTCAACGGTCTGATTGATGCCTACAACTATCAGGCAAACATCGACAAGAACGAGATACAGAAGCGCACAGAAGACTTCATCAACAGCCGACTGGCAAAGATCTCTACAGAGTTGACCGGCAACGATACCAACCTGGAGAAGTACAAGCAGAAGAACCGTATGGTGGACATCGGACTGAACGCCAAGCAGGCTGTATTGAGTTCCGACCAGTTTGACCAGGAATTGAACAAGGCCAACATGCAGGTGGAACTGCTCAACGAGATCGGTAAGTATATGGATCAGCCAGCCAACAAGTATCAGCCTATCCCTACCAACGTAGGTCTGGAGGATGAGAGTGCTACGGCATTGATCGGACAATACAACAGCCTTGCCCTGACCCGCAAGCAGCTGCTACACAGTGCGAGCGAGGATTCACCAGTGGTAACCCCTATCACGGCACAGCTGGAAGACCTGATGACTGCCATCAAGCGAGCTATGTTCCAGGCAAGAATCAATATGAAGATCCAGCGTAACAGCATCGCCGACATGGCAAGCAAATACGAGAAGACCATCGGTGTGACTCCAGAACAGGAGAAGGCACTGACACAGATCGGACGTCAGCAGTCGGTTACCTCAGGTCTTTACCTGATGCTGCTGCAGAAACGCGAGGAGACATCCATGTCGCTGGCATCTACCGCCGACAAGGCAAAGATCATCGAGCCTGCAGCCTTCGTAGATAAGGTAAGCCCTAAGGGAATCATCGCATTGCTCATCGCATTCATCCTGGGTGTTGCCATCCCTGCCGGTATCATCTACCTGCGCGAACTGCTGCGCAACAAGATTCTGGGTCACGACGATGTAGAGAAACTGACCCAGCTCCCTATCATCGGAGACATCCCTACTGCCAGCGCCAACGGAAGCAAGGGTAACATCGTGATACAGGAAAACAAGAGCAACCTGATGTCGGAAATATTCAGAGGATTGCGTACCAACCTGCAACTGGCAGGTGACGACAAGGAAAAGGTATTCATCGTGACCTCTACCACTACCGGAGAAGGCAAGACCTTTATCGCTTCGAACCTTGCCATGAGCCTCGCTCTGCTGGAGAAGAAGACTATCATGGTGGGACTCGATATCAGAAAGCCTAGAATGGCAGAACTCTTCGGCATCGGCGACCGCCAGCACGGCATCACCAACATCCTTGCCAACGAGGAATGCAACTGGGAGGAAGTAAAGGCTCAGATCGTAGCATCTGGCATGAACCACAACTTAGACTTGCTGATGGCAGGTCCTACACCAGCCAACCCTGGTGAACTGATGGTAAGAAAGAGCCTGAAGCAGACCATCGCCCTGCTGAAAGAGCACTACGACTATGTGATCATTGATACAGCGCCTGTAGGTCTGGTAGCAGATACCCTGCAGCTCAGCAAGCTGGCAGACAGAACCCTGTTCGTTTGCCGCGCAGACTTCTCAACCAAGTCTAGCTTCACTTACATCAACAAGCTCGATGAGCAGAAGAAACTGCCAAATATCTCAATCGTAATCAACGATATCGACCTCTCCAAGAAGAAGTTCGCATACAGTTACGGATTTGGCAAATACAGCAAAAACGGCAACCGTTCTTTCGGTTCCTACGGTTTGTTCAGCAACAACACCAATGATGACAGCATCAAGATCTAGATCTTGAATCACGATAAAAAAAACGACGTGCAGCACTTGAATCAAAGTGCTGCACGTTTTATGCATCAAAAAAAATAGGGCGCATCACAAAAGAATCGTGACACGCCCAAATAATAGAAAATGATAATTACTATAATTAGAAGAACAAGTAGCGGTTATCCACTACGTGAGCCTTCATATAAAGCTCGTTCATGAAGTTGCCGGCATACTGCATAGCCTTCTGGCGGCACTTCTGCTCGTAAGCCTTCTCATCGAACTTAACAGGACGGTTGGTCTTGCCAGTAACCTGGAAGAGATAAACACCTGCGTTACCCTTTACTGCGTTAGCTACGAAAGCACCCTTCTTGGTAGCAGAAACTGCACCAGAAACAGCTGGCTCGCTGGCACCTGTAGCAGAGATGAAGGTAGGAGCTGCGAAAGTAATCTGATTAACGGTAGCAATCTTGGCACCCTTAGCCTTAGCAGCAGCGATGCTCTTCACACCAGCTACCTTAGCCATAATCAGCTCAGCCTTCTTGTCCTTGATGACCTCAGCCTTTACCATCTCCTTAACCTGAGGATCGCTCAAGTCGCGGTAACCGATGCGATGAATCTTATCCAATACTACTACGAGCAAGTGGTTGTTGTCGCCACACTCATACATAGGAGAAACCTCACCCTCCTTGCTCTCGAAGATCCACTTCAAGGCATCATGGGTAGAATGGATGTTAGCTACATAGTGAGTAGCTGTAGTCATATCATTCAGGTTCTGTACGCGATAACCGCTCTTGGTTGCATTCTTCAAGAGATCCTCGGACTTAGGATTAGCACTTACATAGCTAGAGAACTTGTTGAATGCTGTACGGTAAGTATCGTTAGAGAACTGAATCTCCTTCTTGATGACTGCTGCCACATACTTGGTTACCATTGCCTTGCGGTCGCAAACCTGGAGGATGACATAACCCTGACCGAGCTGAAGCTCATTGTATGCATTGACAGAAGCTGTATTCAATGTGTTGATGAATGCCTTGTTGTCCTTATCCATAGTCTGAGCATACTCATACTGCTTGGTAGTCATCCAAGCCTTCTCACCAGTCTGACCATACTTCTTAGCGAGTGCCTCGAAGTCTGCACCAGCAGCAAGAGCGCTGTGGATTGAGTCAGCCTTGGTCTTAGCCTCAGCCTGAGAAGCTGCTGCCACCTGGATAACACGATACTGGATAGAGTCTGGCAACTGCTGCTTGCTCATCAGCTTCACGATGTTCAATGTGTTATCAGAAGCGTTAGCCTTTACTGCAGAAGTTGCACCTACTGCCATAGAATCGATAGCTGAAGCGATGTCTGATGGCAAAGCCTCCTTGCTCACTGGGATACCCAGGTAAGCTACGGTAGAAGCTGACTTGCGAACAAGCTCTGCAGGATCAGCTGCAGCAGCGAGCTGTGTATGATACTCAGCAAACTCCTTGTTGAGTGCTGCACGGTCGGCCTTGGAAGCCTCAACCTGAACATCGATGAACTTGATATCTCTGCTCTCTACAGGCTGCTTGAAGCGAGCCTTCATCTCGTCATACTTAGCCTTCAGGTCGCTCTCCTCTACCTTCACCTTGTCGTCCTGAACATCAGAATAAGGGAAGGCAGCCAACTGGATCTGGCTCTCCTCGTTCTCCTCCTTGAAAGCCATCTTAGCCTCTACAGGGTTTGAAAGGAAGCAGTGTGCCAGGAGTGCCTGATACTTCTGAGCCAATGTCTGCTGACGGAGTGTCTTCTCGATGAATGACCAGTAGTTGAAAATCTTGGTGTACTGTTCCATCATCTGAGGATTAGCAGATGGGTTAGCCTTCTGAGCCTTGTAATCAGCCAGGAACTTCTGGAGAGAAGATGCGTCGAAACGACCTGTCTGCTGATTTACGAATGGAGTCTGCTGAAGCATTGGGCTTGTACCAGTCTTCAAGATATCCTGAAGCTCTGCGTCTGTTACGGTAAGACCCAACTTGCTAGCCTCCTGGGCAATGATCTGGTTCTGTACGTATGTATTCCATACCATGTCCTTCACCTGATTCATCTGCTCCTCAGGAAGGTTTTCCTGACCTTGTTGCATTTTAATAACCTCTGTGTACTCATCAACGAGCTTCTGGAAATCCTGCACGCTGATTTTCTCGCCATACACCTCACCGATTTGCTGACGCTCATTGTTCTTTGCAGAATCGCAAGAGCGGAAAGCTTCCTCAGCAATGAAGGCGAAAAGACCGAAACTGATAATACATACCAGTATCACGCCTCTTTTTCTAATTGTTCCTAATGCTGCCATTACGTTTTAATTATTATTATTATTTTATTTTTTCCTTATTAGGATTGTACTGCTTTTGATACAAGTAGCCAATTGGTTGCAAAAATACAAAAATAATACGAGAAAAGGGAATTTTTCGGTATCTTTTTTGGCTGAAAACGCAAAAAAGTCGAAAAATTCCCTCTTCTCATCCAACTATTTGATGATGTGGAGTTTCACAAGTTCTATCTTGCGGGATGTGGACTTGATAATCTTAAACTCAAACTTGTCGAATTTAATTACTTCATTCAGCTTCGGGAAGCTCTGATATTCGTGAAGAATGAGTCCACCCAGAGTCATATACTCATCACTCTCCGGAAGATCCAGGTCGAACAGATCGTTCACCTTGTCTATCTCCAGTCGAGCCGACAGCAGATAGTCGCCGTCATCGGTTTTCTTGGCTACATACTTCGCAGAATCATGCTCATCCTCGATATCGCCGAAGATCTCTTCCACGATATCCTCCAGACTCACCAGTCCGCTGGTTCCGCCAAACTCATCTACCACTACGCCCAGCGACTTCTTCTGCTGCAGGAAGGTCTGCATCAGTTTCTGCGCCTGCATGGTCTCCGGCACGAAAGGCATCGTGCGGATATGATCCTGCCATCGCTTCGGATTGTGGAAGAGCTCGGAACTGTGGATGTAGCCCACGATATGGTCGATATCATCCTCATAGACGATGATCTTGGAGTTTCCGCTTTCGATGAACTTCTGGCGGAGTTCCTCCAGCGAGGTATCGATCTCTACCGCCTGAATCTCGGTACGTGGCACCATACAGTCGCGCACCTTGGTATCTGAGAAATCCAGGGCATTCTGGAAAATCTTCACCTCGTCGTTGATCTCGTCCTCATTGGTGGCATTGTCGATGCTCGACTGCACCAGATAGTCAAGATCTACCTTAGAAAAGCCTTCATCTCCCTCTTCAGACTCCATCTTCATACCCACCATGCGCAGCAATCCCTTGCTGAGGAAGGTACTGAACTTGCTGATAGGCCAGAGAATGACGTAGCACAGATACGCAAACGGACTGAAGATGGACAGCAGTCGGTTTGGATTCGACTTGAAAAGCGTCTTCGGCAGGAACTCACCCGTAAACAACACGATGAGTGTGGAGAGAATGGTATCGCAGGTAACCTTGACACCATCATCCTGACCAGCAAAGATGGTATTATCAAACAGACGGGCTATCAGGATACCATATACTACGAGGGCTATATTGTTGCCCACCAGCATGGTACTGACGAATCCGTTGGGATGATTATAAAAGAGCGACAAGAGTCGCTGCGTAAGTCCGTTTTTCTCCTTGTCCATTTCCGCCAACATACGGTTGGAGGAGACGAAGGCTATTTCCATTCCACTAAAGAATGCAGAAAACACCATCGTGATGAGGATACTCACTATCAGACTTATATCAACTTCTTCCATGATACATTATATCGTTAAAAACATATTTCCTCCTACCCTATCAATGCATGATAGGAATGGTGGTGGCTCGCTGCGGCGTTGCCGGCTGGCGCATAGGCACACTGGTAGAATCGGATGATGAAGCAGAAGATGAA
Organism: Prevotella sp. AM23-5; assembly: GCF_003473645.1. Classification (NCBI taxonomy): domain Bacteria; kingdom Pseudomonadati; phylum Bacteroidota; class Bacteroidia; order Bacteroidales; family Prevotellaceae; genus Prevotella; species Prevotella sp. AM23-5. Next base: position 22,484 of record NZ_QUCG01000001.1, read on the forward strand.
CTGCCTCCACCTCCAAAGTCGCCCTTCTCGAAGCTACCCTTAGAATTGCTCACAAAATAGCGGGTCATACGCTCATCGCTCCAGAAATAGGAACCCTGAAGGGTACGCTCCGGAGTAACGAGCTTACTGAACACATGGCTGGAGAGTTCATGCTTGTTCTCATCCCAGGTGAGCTGCTCGCTGGTAAAGCGAAGACCATCCTTGGTGAGGATGCGCACACGGCCATAAAGCTTCCAGACACGCTCCTGATCAAAGTAATAAGCCGTATCACACTGGATATAGCTGTTGATGTGGAACTTCTCGTCAAACTGTTCGAGCAGCATACCCTTATCAAAAATCCAGCGGGAAGGCACACGGTTGGTATTCACCTCCCATCGCTCGGTAACGATGCGGTACTTGATGACACCCGAATCACTGATGAGCGTATTGACGCCATACGAAGTCATCATCGCCACAGAGTCTCTGTCGTGGATAGCAGGCGCAGTATGTTCTACCGGATTCTGGCAGGCAGCCAAAACCCAGGAAACTATGACACCTATTACTATGAAATATTTAATCTTATACATTATTATATATATAGAAGATGTGGCATCTCCCGAAGAAAACACCACAATATGGGCAGATTACTGCATCTTCCACTTCTTGAACCAATCCTCGTTGAAAGTGAATCCGATGTTCAGGCGGAAGATATTCTCCTTGATAAGTCCGGTAGCCGAATTCTTCACCCACTGGCCGCTGATATTCAACTGCGAACGGTTGTTGTAGGAGTTCATGATAGGAATACCGAAACCGGCACTTACAGAAAGCTCCTTAGGGCCATCCACGCCGTTCACCTTATAATATGGTGTAGCAAAGCTCACACCGGCACGGTAAGCCACACGCTTGAGGAAAGCACGGCTGCGCTCACCATAGCAGTACTGGAATCCGACATTCACCTTGCTGCGATCCTTATACACCCCATCGCGCAATGCCCAAGGCTCGCTGCTGTTAGCCTCGTAGGTAGGATAGCCCAGGCTACCCCATTTCTGCAGACTGTAATCTACACCAATCTTCCACTGGTTGTTGTGATTCCACATCAAACCGGCGCCATACATTGTAGGCAACTCGTAGGCATTCTTGATGCTGAAGGCAAGTGTATCAGATGTACTGGTCTGCGCATTGGAAGAAATGATGCTCATATCGGCATCGGCATGCAGGTTATGACCTGGCGAATAAGTGACACCCAGGGTTACCTCATCCTTCTTCGACAACTTCTGGGTATATTGCACACCCAGGTCGATCTTGTAGTTGTTCACACGAGTACCATAGGTGCGGTAAAGAGACTTATAATAGCTGTTGCTATAGTAGTTCTGCACGGTTCTGTCGATGGAACCCCAGATATAGCCAATATTGGCACCGACAGACAAGCCCTTGAGTGGAGACCAGCTGGCACCCACATATACCTGATGCAAACCGCCTTCACCCTCGTAGGAGTTGGTGTAGGTAACATCCTTGTCGTTCTTGTTCACCCATCCGCTGGTAGAATAGTTGTATCCCACGTTGGTGAAAGGGATAATACCGAAACTCATACCCAGATGGCGGAAGAGGCGGAAGCCTGCTACCACATATTCGAGATTGGAGTTATTGGCATTCTTCTTCACCCCGTTCTCGTTGAAGTTGGTTACCTGACCCGAGATACCTGCATCCAGGATGAAAGTCATGGAGTCGATGGCAGCATAGGAAGCAGGGTTCAGATAGTTAATCTGATTATGCTCATGAAAACCAAGTCCAACACCATTCATACCACGGTTGAAGCCAGAAGTCTGTTCAGACAAAACGCCTAAACCATACTGGCTGTATGGAGAATTAGTACCACTTTGGGCATTAACCATAAGAGTAGAACCCAACAAGAGGGCTGCTAAAATAAACTTTCTCATTTATATATAAATCAGTCAAAATTATATTCAGAGTGCAAAAGTATTAAAAAAAATCTAGAAAAAAGAAGGATATTCCAAAATAATAAGTTATTTTTGCATCGTGAAACGATTTAAGCATATTTTTAGCGTCATTTTAGCGGTTATTTTAACCAATTTAACTACTAATGTGACAGCACAGGATTTTTCAGGCTATCAGACTCCTGACATTTCTGTGCAGAACAGTCGTGTCAATGAGGATGCTACATCCTGGCTCGACTCGGTAGATATTTCGCTCCTCACCTGCGGACCAGGCAACGAGGTATGGTCGTACTACGGTCATTCAGCCCTGCGCATCCAGGACAAGATGCACGGCAGCGACGTGGCAGTCAACTGGGGCATGTTCAGTTTCAGGCAGAACTTCTTCATCCTGCGCTTCGTATTCGGACTCACCGACTACCAGATCGGCATCTACCCAATGACCGACTTCCTCGCCGAATATGCAGCAGAAGGAAGATGGGTACGCCAGCAGCGCATCAATCTCTCCAGGGACGAGAAGATCAACATCCTGCATGCCATCGAGGAGAATGCCAAGCCGGAGAACCGTACCTACCGGTACAACTTCTTCTTCGACAACTGCACCACCCGTGCAAGGGAGATGATTCTCACCAACATCGGTTACTGCAATACCAACTTTGATGATAAGGAAACCCAATCCACCTATCGCCAGGAAATCCACAAGCTGAACGGAGACCACCGATGGAGCCGTTTCGGCAACGACCTGCTCCTGGGCTGTCTTGCCGACCAGCCGATCAGCAAGCGTGAATGGGAGTTCCTGCCGGACAATCTGAGCCGTGACTTTGCCACAGAAGGCAGAAAAGACAATATGAATGCGACCCAGGATCTGGCAAGCACCCGATACTACAACGGCAAGGAGGGCTATATCACGATGGTAGATAGCACCAGCTACCTGATACCGAAGCAGGCACAGGTGGCAGAATCGGAAGCCATCACTCCAATCATGGTGGCAACATTCATCGCCATCATCATCATAGGCGTGAGCATCATCGAATGGCGCAAGAAGAAGAACTTCTGGGGGGTTGATGCCTTCCTGCTCATCTTGACGGGTCTGCCGGGCATCATCCTCTTTGCGATGATCTTCTCGCAGCACCCTACCGTGCAGATCAACTTCCAGCTTCTGCTGCTGAACCCAGTGAACCTCATCTTCGCCTGGAAAACCATCTCGAAGATGAGAAAAGGCAAGCTCTACTGGTATTACGAGGTATGGGGATGGTGCCTGCTCGTGGCATTGCTCCTGCAAATCTGGCAGAGCTATGCCGAAGGAATGAGCACTTTGGCATTCTCTTTGCTGATGAGATATGCAATCAAGTCAACCCTGCTCGACCTCAACAGCAGCAAGCTGGCTATACAGAAACAATTAATGAATAAACTCAGAAAAGACAAGTAGAGACACTTCTCTAGACCGAAACGGAGAGAAGATGCTCTAAAAAAGACTTTCAAAAGTTACATAAATAAAGGAAACAAAAATGATGGTAAACAGATATATCACAGCCCTTTTGGTTGTCCTGGCGGCAACCGGCATGGAGGCGCAGACTTATCAGCAGGCGCTGAAGTTTGCGCTCACGGATATATCCTACGATGAATTCATCCAGCAACCGGAGGCGAAGGCATTGGAGGAGGACATCCTCTATGTCATCAAAGCCATCAAGCAGGCTTCCGAAGAGGAAAACATGTCAGAGCATCATTACCATCAGGCAGCTGTGCCTGCAGCTGTCAAGACTGACATTCTGACAGATTCACATTTAAATATTTGTTTTCGCCCCGTTGTGGTGCATAAGTACAAAGCACCCTTCGGAAGCATTGTTATTCGAGGTCCAAACTGCTGATTAGGTGCTTTCTGACAGCAAAACTAGCAAGAAATGCAGCCAGAAAGGGCAATAATTGGTAAAATATTGCAGATTTACAGATATTTTTTGTATTTTTGCAAGCTAGTAAACAAACAACAGGAAAAAGCAGAAGAGGAAAAAGGACTGACAGCCCACATTTGTCTTAACTCCTTTAACTCCTTAACTCCTTTAATTCCTATATCATACATCGAATAATAATAAAAAATAAATATACAATGAACTTTAACAAAATTCTTCAGTCATTGTTTGGCAACAAGTCAACTCGCGATATGAAGTTGATCCAGCCAATCGTAGAGAAAGTCAAGGCAGAATCCCCTAAGATGAATGCCTTGAGCAATGACGAACTTCGTGCAAAAACAAAGGAACTCCAGAAGTACGTACAGGAGTACGCTAAGGAAGAGAAGGCTAAGATTGCCGAACTCAAAGCTAAGATCGAGGACACTCCAATCGACGAGCGTGAAGGTATCTTCAACCAGATCGACAAGTTGGAGCAGGAAGCACTCGACAAGTATGAGGTTGCACTCAACGAGGTTTTGCCTCAGGTTTTCGCTATCGTAAAGGATACAGCACGCCGCTTCGCTGAGAACGAGGAGACCGTAGTTACTGCTACAGACTTTGACCGCGAGCTGGCTTCAAACCCAGCCAACGACTTCGTGACCATCGACGGTGACAAGGCTATCTATCACAACCACTGGACTGCCGGCGGCAACGATATGAAGTGGGAAATGATCCACTACGACGTTCAGCTCTTCGGTGGTGTTGTTCTCCACCAGGGTAAGATTGCAGAGATGGCTACCGGTGAGGGTAAGACCCTCGTAGGTACAACCCCTATCTTCCTGAACGCCCTCACAGGTAATGGTGTACACGTAGTAACCGTGAACGACTACCTGGCTAAGCGTGACTCTGAGTGGATGGGACCTCTCTATATGTTCCACGGCCTCTCTGTAGATTGTATCGACAAGCATCGTCCTAATTCCGACGAGCGCCGCAAGGCATATATGGCAGACATCACCTTCGGTACCAACAATGAGTTTGGTTTCGACTACCTGCGTGATAACATGGCTACCAACCCTAGCGACCTGGTACAGCGCCAGCACAACTACGCCATCGTAGATGAGGTTGACTCCGTGCTGATCGATGATGCCCGTACTCCATTGATCATCTCTGGTCCTATTCCAAAGGGCGACGACCAGATGTTCGAGCAGTACCAGCCACTGGTAGAGAAGCTCTACGAGGTACAGCGCAAGCAGGCTACCGAGTTGCTCGCCGAGGCTAAGCAGAAGATTACAGAGGGCGGCAAGACCAAGAACCAGCAGATGCTTGAGGAAGGTTTCCTCTCACTCTACCGTTCTTACAAGGCGCTGCCTAAGAACAAGCCATTGATCAAGTACCTCTCTGAGGAGGGTATCAAGGCTGGATTGCTCAAGACCGAGGAATTCTATATGGCAAACAACAACCGTGAGATGCCTAAGGCTGTTGAGCCTTTGTACTTCGTGGTTGATGAGAAGCTGAACTCTGCCGACCTGACCGATAAGGGTACAGAGTGGTTGGCTAAGCAGGTGAACGATAGAGAGCTCTTCGTATTGCCTGATATTACTACACAGATGAGTGACCTGGAAGCTCGCACAGACATCTCTGACCAGGAGCGTCTGGACATCAAGGACGAGTTGCTGGCTCACTACGGCGTACAGAGCGAGCGTGTTCACACCTTGCAGCAGCTCTTGAAGGCTTACACCATGTTTAATAAGGACGATGAGTATGTTGTCATGGACGGTCAGGTGAAGATCGTGGATGAGCAGACAGGTCGTATCATGGAGGGTCGCCGCTGGAGCGATGGCTTACACCAGGCTGTAGAGGCTAAGGAGCATGTAAAGGTAGAGGCAGCAACACAGACCTTTGCTACCATCACACTCCAGAACTACTTCCGTATGTACCACAAGCTCGCAGGTATGACCGGTACGGCAAGCACCGAGTCTGGTGAGTTCTGGGATATCTATAAGCTCGATGTAGTTGAGATTCCTACCAACCGCCCTATCCTGCGTAAGGACTTGGATGACCGTGTATATAAGACTGCCCGCGAGAAGTATCGTGCCGTCATTGATGAGATTGAGGAGACACGCAATGCTGGTCGCCCAGTATTGGTTGGTACCACATCTGTGGAAATCTCTGAGTTGTTGAGCAAGATGTTGAAGATGCGCAACATTCCTCATAATGTATTGAACGCCAAGCTGCACCAGCAGGAGGCTCAGATCGTAGCCGAGGCTGGTCGCTCAGTAAATGGCAAGGGTGCCGTAACCATCGCTACCAACATGGCAGGTCGTGGTACCGATATCAAGCTGACCCCAGAGGTGAAGGCTGCAGGTGGTCTCGCCATCATCGGTACAGAGCGTCATGAGAGCCGTCGTGTTGACCGCCAGCTCCGTGGTCGTGCCGGACGTCAGGGTGACCCAGGTTCTTCTGTATTCTATGTATCATTGGAGGATAAGCTGATGCGTCTGTTCGCTTCTGAGCGCATTGCCAAGGTAATGGACCGTCTCGGTTTCGAGGATGGCGAACGTATCGAAAGCCCAATGATCAGCAAGAGCATCGAGCGTGCACAGCGCAAGGTTGAGGAGAACAACTTCGGTATCCGTAAGCACCTCCTGGAGTATGATGACGTGATGAACCGTCAGCGTACCGTTATCTACGAAAAGCGTCGCCACGCCCTGATGGGTGAGCGTATCGGTATGGATATCGCCAACGTAATCTGGGACCGCGTACTGAACATCGTGAACAACAACGACTTCACCGGTGCCAAGGAAGAGTTCCTGAAGGTCCTCGCCATGGAGATTCCTTTCACAGAGGAGGAATACGAGAACGGCAGACGCGACGAGATGGCTGAGCGTGCCTTCCAGGAGGCTATGGCTGCCTTCAAGCGCAAGACCGACCGCATCCAGGCAACAGCAATGCCAATCATCAAGCAGGTGTATGAAAACCAGGGTGCGATGTACGAGCGCATCATGGTGCCTATCACCGACGGCAAGCGTATGTACAACATCGCATGCAACCTGAAGGAAGCTTACGAGACTGAGGCAAAGAACGTAGTGAAGGAGTTCGAGAAGAGCGTAGTACTCCACATCATCGATGATGACTGGAAGGAGAACCTCCGCAAGCTCGATGAGTTGAAGCACTCTGTACAGAATGCCAGCTACGAGCAGAAGGACCCATTGCTCATCTTCAAGTTGGAGAGTGCAAAGGTATGGGACGCTATGATCAATGATATGAACGACCGCATCGCCAGCATCCTGATGCGTGGTCAGATTCCTGTCATGGAGCAGGAGCAGCCAGTTCAGGAGGCAGCACCAGAGCAGCACACCCAGCAGAACTACGTAGAGAGCAAGGTGGATATCGATGCTGAGCGTGCAGCACAGGAGGCAGCAGCCAATCAGGATACCCGCGAGGGAGCTGACCAGGTGAACCGCACTCCATACCGTGCCGAGCACATGCCTCGTCCTAACGATCCATGTCCATGCGGCAGCGGAAAGAAGTTCAAGAACTGCCACGGCAGAAACATCTAATCACCAGAAAGGATGATAAGTGATGACAGCGAAATCTTGCCATCACAAGAAATAATGATAAGAATACCTAGATTTGATGATACTCTCATCATTTCTAGGTATTTTTGTTATAAATAAGTTCATTGCTACCGAGTTGCAAATAATTATTAGTATTTTTGCAGTCGAAAAGAAAAAAGAGCTGGCAATAAAGCCAGTTTCTAGAGAAAATAAGGTTAATTCTAGGAAAGATATATGAAATTATCAGAACTTAAAACAGGTGAAAGCGCCGTTATCGTCAAGGTTTCAGGACACGGCGGCTTCCGCAAGAGAGTCATCGAGATGGGATTCATCAAGGGCAAGAAGGTAGATGTGCTCCTGAACGCCCCACTCCAGGACCCTGTGAAATACAAGATTATGGGTTACGAGGTGTCACTTCGACACAGCGAAGCTGACCATATCGAGGTGGTTTCCATCGAGGAAGCCAAGCATGATGCACAGCTCTGCAAGGCGGAAGAAGAAGACCGCCAGCAGGTAATTGACTCAAAAGTAGTAGAATCCAACGATAGCGACGAGCAGGCGCTCGGCGACAAGATGCTCGTGGCTGAAAGAAAAGACTCTGCCAGCAACGAAGCCTTGGCAGAACAGAAAGCAGAAAGACTCCACCGCGTCATCAACGTGGCACTGGTGGGAAATCCAAACTGCGGAAAGACTTCATTGTTCAACTTCGCATCGGGTGCTCACGAACGTGTGGGCAACTATAGCGGAGTAACCGTGGATGCCAAGGTGGGCGAAGCCGAATACAACGGTTATCATTTCAACCTGGTAGATTTGCCGGGCACCTATTCCCTTTCTGCCTATTCTCCGGAAGAGCTTTATGTGCGCAAGCAGCTCATCGAGCATACGCCGGATATCGTCATCAACGTTATCGACACCAGCAACCTGGAGCGCAACCTCTATCTCACCACCCAGTTGATAGACATGCACATCCGCATGGTCTGCGCCCTCAACATGTTTGATGAAACCGAAAAACGTGGCGATAACATCGACTACGACAAACTGGGCGAACTCTTCGGTATCTCGATGATTCCTACCGTCTTCACCAATGGTCGAGGCGTGGATAAGCTCTTCGAGACCATCATCGAACTCTATGAAGGCAAGGAAGATTCAAGCGCTCACTATCGCCATATCCACATCAACCACGGACATGAGATAGAGCACGGCATCGAGCATATCCAGAAATATCTGAAGGCAGATGATTCCATCCGCCAGCGTTACTCCACCCGTTACCTCTCCATCAAGTTGTTGGAGAATGATAAGCACGCTGAGGAATACGTTAGTCATCTGAAATCGGCCAAGGAAATCTTCGCAGCCCGCAATGAGGCAGCCAAGCGTGTGAAGGAAGAGACTCTGGAAGATAGCGAAACCGCCATCATGGATGCCAAATACGGTTTTATCCATGGTGCATTGCAGGAAGCGGGCTATGAACCGGGTAAGGCAAAGGATACCTATCAGGTAACCCATCTCATCGACAGCATCCTGACCAATAAATATGTAGGCTTCCCTATCTTCGTCCTCCTGCTGTTCATCATGTTCTCAGCCACCTTCGTGCTGGGCGAGATTCCTAAGGGATGGATTGAGGACGGCGTGGCATGGCTGGGCGAGTTCATCAGCAATACAATGCCAGATGGACCAGTGAAGGATATGCTGGTAGATGGTGTGATTGGTGGTGTTGGTGCGGTCATCGTATTCCTGCCACAGATTCTGATTCTGTATTTCTTCATTTCTTATATGGAGGATTCGGGATATATGGCTCGTGCCGCCTTCATCATGGATAAGCTGATGCACAAGATGGGCCTGCATGGCAAGTCATTCATTCCGCTGATTATGGGATTCGGCTGCAACGTACCAGCCGTGATGGCAACAAGAACCATCGAGAGTCACCGTTCCCGTCTGATAACGATGCTGATATTGCCATTGATGAGCTGTTCGGCTCGTCTGCCAATCTACATCATGGTCATCGGAACATTCTTTGCCATCCAATACCGTTCACTCATCATGGTATCGCTCTATCTCATCGGCATCTTCCTTGCCGTGATATTGAGCCGCATCTTTGCCAGTTTCGTGGTGAAGGGCGAAGATACCCCATTCGTAATGGAGTTGCCTCCTTACCGCTTCCCTACATGGAAGGCGATAGGCAGACATACCTGGGAAAAGGGTAAGCAGTACTTGAAGAAGATGGGTGGCATCATCCTCGTGGCAAGTATCATCGTCTGGGCTTTGGGCTACTTCCCTCACAATGAGGAACTTGACAACCAGGCTCAGCAGGAGCAGAGCTATATCGGCAGAATCGGTAAGACCATCGAGCCTATCTTTACCCCACAGGGTTTTGACTGGAAGTTAGATGTGGGCTTGGTTTCCGGTGTAGGTGCCAAGGAGATTGTAGCCTCAACGATGGGTGTGCTCTACAGCAACAACGATAGTTTCTCTGACGATCAGGATTACAACGATGAAGACGGAAAATACGAGGTTTTGAAGAAGCAGATGACTTCTGACCTGAAGAAGACCTACGGTTACAGCGATGCCGAGGCTGAATCCAAGGCTACGCTCACCGCCTACTGTTTCCTCCTCTTCGTATTACTCTACTTCCCTTGCATCGCCACCATCGCCGCCATCAAGGGCGAGACGGGCAGTTGGAAATGGGCAGGCTTCGCCGCCGGCTACACCACGCTATTGGCATGGGTAGTATCAGCCCTTGTCTTCCAGATAGGAAGCTTGTTTATCTAAAATAACAACGTGAATTCAAGCAAAAAGGGTGTGACTAGTCGATTAGTCACACCCTTTTTGTTTGTTGCTCATAAGAATGATGTCCGTTCTTACCTGCCGGAAAAAGCAGGAGAAGCAGGAAAGTTCTTGGTAAGCCATAAGAAAAATGTTTCTGTCCCTAACAGAAATCTATGTTCAGCAGTGTTGAACCTATGTTCAGCAGTGTTGAACTTATGTTCAGCAGTGTTGAACTTACGTTCAGCAGTGTTGAACATAGAAATCCATTAAGAAAAGAAACAATTATCATTAAGGGCAGAAACAATTACCATTAAGGATAAAAAGAAATATCGTGGTGAATAACATCACTATGAATCATATTCACCAGCAGTCAAGATATTCTCTTTTCCACCTTTGCGGCAACAAACGCGATCATCAGACCCAGACAGGCGGCAATACTAATGGCGATGCGGAGACCGGTAGCCTCAGCAAGCCATCCGATAACCGGAGGTCCTACCAGGAAACCGAAGAAGCTGATGCTTGAAACGATGGTGATGGCAATGCTCGCCTTGATGGTTCCCAGCTTTCCGGCGATGCTGTAGCAGATAGGCACCGATGAAGAAATGCCGAAACCTACCAGCAGGAAGCCCAAAGTGGCAGGAATCAGATAAGGCAAGGCGGCAGCCAGCCACAAACCGCCCAATATCAAACCACCACAAACCTTCAACACCCTAGCTGGGCCGTATTTCGTAACAAAGCCATCGGCAAGGAATCTACCCAGAGTCATCGCTCCCATGCCAGCCACATAGCCCGCACGGATAAAAGCCTCATCGGGTTTTACTACTGATGAGAAATATACACCACTCCAATCGTAAACAGTTCCTTCACAGAACATGCCGGCAAATCCCATCAATCCCAGGAGAAACAGAATCGGGTCAATGGTCTTGAAAGAGAACTTTGGAACATCTTCCTCCTCCGCCTTCGCTGTAGCATCATCTACCAGGTATCTGAATCCGATAGCGATAATGAGAAGACTCATCGACAAGACTGCTCCGAAATGAGCCTCTATCGGAAGCAGGGTATTGGCAAAGACAGCTCCGATGATACCGCCCGAGAATCCGCCCAAACTCCACAAGCCATGAAAAGAAGACATGATGTTGCGCCCATACATCTTCTCTACCAGACATGCCTGCGTATTGGTAGCGATGTTCATCAGATTTGCCATCATTCCGAAAGCCACCAGAGAAAGAATCAGCTGGAACACCGTACTGCTGCTTCCCATACAGAACAACACGAAAGCATAGAACACCTCAGCAAGCAGAATCATCTTCCTGCTGCCAAACTTACTCACCAAAACGCCCGAAAAAGCCATCATCAGAAGCTGACCGATAGGAATGGCGAAAAGCACCGTTCCCAACTGTCCGTTGCTTAGATGCAACATCTGCTTGACATCAGGAATACGGCTTGCCCAACTGGCAAACACCACTCCCGGTACAAAATAATAAGCCGCAACAGCCACTCGCTTGCGAACCAAATCACTCAAATGATTCAAACTTACAGTCATCCCTCTTAATACCTTATTTAATAATACCGATTTTTTGTTTTCGGCTGCAAAATTACTAAAAAAAGCAGAAAAAGAACGATATTTGAACAAAAAATATAGCTTAGTATGAGATTTTTGCCGTACCTTTGCGCCTAGAAAGAGATTAAAAACAAACTAGCAATGAAGAAACAGACAATGATTACCCTGGCACTCGCCTTGACTTTGGCGATGCCAGCCATGCCCGCCTTCGCCCAGAAGGCGATGAGCAAGAAAGAAATCGCCGAAAAAGAAAAGGCTTTCAAGAACCTTCAGCATCCTTGGAAAGGCAAGAAGGTGGCTTACTTCGGTGACTCCATCACAGATCCGAACATCAAGGCTTCTAAAGTGAAATACTGGGGATTCCTGCAGGATTGGCTCGGCATCACCCCATACGTTTATGGTGTAAGCGGCAGACAGTGGAACGACATTCCCCGCCAGGCAGATAAGCTCCAGAAAGAGCATGGCGATGATTTCGATGCCATCCTTATCTTTATGGGTACCAACGATTATAACAATGGTGTGCCTATCGGCGAATGGTACACGGAGACTTTCGACAGTGTGAGAGTAGCCCGCCACAAGCCAAGCGAAATGATTCAACGTCGCCATCGCCATTTTGCCATGGATAAGAACACCCTGAAAGGTCGTATCAACATCGCCATGTCGAAGTTGAAGCAGATGTATCCTACCAAGCAAATTGTAGTAATGACACCAGTACATCGTGCTTACTTTGCATCTGGCGACAAGAATATCCAGCCTAATGAGATGTACGAGAATGCCCGTGGTCTTTTCTTTGATGAATACGTAAAGGCTATCAAGGAGACTGGCAATGTATGGGCGGTTCCTGTCATCGACCTCAACTCCCTTTCTGGTCTCTTCCCTCTTTACGATGCAGGTGCCCAGATGTTCAACAAGCCAAACACCGACCGTCTTCATCCTAATGATGCCGGCCATTCCCGTATGGCAAAGACCATCATGCAGGAGCTCTCCGCCCTGCCTTGCGTCTTCTAGAGAAGGGGCAATTTGTATTCTTCAGTGACCCAGATGGTTTGCCGATAGAATTGTATGAAAAATAAAGATTCCGTTTCATCGTATTTGATAGAATGCAGCAAATAAACATCCAATATTACAACTCGCCCTGCGGAGAGTTAATTCTGGCATCTGTGGGTGATGATTTGTGTCTTTGTGATTGGAATGAAATGCCATGTGCAGAGCGCAATAAGCTTCGGGTTTCGCAGTATATGAAGGCTGAGTTCAAAATTGAGACATCCCCTATCCTGGAACTTGCCAAGAAGCAGCTGAATGAATATTTCACCGGCATCCGCAAGATATTCGATATTCCGTTGCGTCCTATAGGAACCGATTTTCAGAAAAAAGTATGGCATGCATTGCTCAACATACCCTACGGAGAAACAAGAAGCTATAAGGAAATAGCCATAAGTATGGGTAACCCCAATAGCACAAGAGCCGTGGCTGGTGCCATCGGAGCTAATGGCATCAGCATTTTCATTCCCTGCCATCGTGTTATCGGTAGCAATCATTGCCTTACAGGTTTTGCCGGAGGATTAGACGCAAAGAGAAGGCTATTGGAGCTTGAAGCAGAAAAAAAACATAAAAAGTTGATTTTCAAATAAGAGAGTAAAAAACAAATGAACATCAAGTCTATAGGCAGTAAAATCAAGGGAAATCCTACGATGGTAGAGGGTACAGTGTATTCCATGCTCATCATCTGTAGCATTTCCCATTTCCTGAACGATATGATTCAGTCGATTATCCCTTCCATCTATCCGATAGTGAAGGATAAGTTCGATTTCTCGTTTGCACAGATAGGCATCATCACGCTGATTTTCCAGATGACATCTTCTATTCTGCAACCTTTCACAGGACTTTATGCCGATAAGCATCCCCGTCCCTATGCCCTCTCCATCGGCATGTGTTTCACATTGGTGGGTCTGCTCCTGCTGGCTTTCGCCGAGAATTACTTTCTGATTCTCCTGGCAGTGAGCGTTGTAGGTCTGGGTTCGTCCGTGTTTCATCCCACAGCATCGAGAGTGGCACAGATGGCATCGGGAGGCAAGAAGAGTCTGGCACAATCCATCTTCCAGGTGGGTGGCAATGGAGGGTCTGCAATAGGACCATTGCTTGCAGCCATCATCATCCTGCCTTTCGGTCAGCATGCCATCTCCTGGTTTGCCCTTGCAGCACTACTGGCTGCCATCATCATGGTAAGATTGGGAGTCTGGTATAAGGCACGATTGGCTTACGTGGTGAACCATCCGCAGAAACAACCGCTTCTCAACACCCATATCTCTAAAAGGGTGAAGTATTGGGCTCTGTTCATCCTCATCATGCTCGTGTTCTCCAAGTATTTCTATACAGCCTGTATTACGAGTTACTTCACCTTCTTCCTGATAGATAAGTTCGGGGTTTCGGTACAGACTTCGCAGCTGTGCCTCTTCGTATTCCTTGCCGCCTTTGCCATAGGTACCGTAGCAGGAGGCATGCTGGGTGACAAGTTTGGCAGAAAGTATGTCATCTGGTTCTCCATTCTGGGAGCAGCACCCTTTGCCATCGCCATGCCTTTCGTCAACTTCACGTGGACCATCATCTGTACCTTCCTTTCCGGCTTGATCATCGCCTCGGCATTCTCTTCCATCGTGGTATATGCCACCGACCTGATGCCAGATAAAGTGGGATTGATAGCAGGCATTTTCTTCGGACTGATGTTCGGACTGGGAGGACTGGGTTCAGCTTTCTTCGGATGGCTAGCCGACAAGACCAGTATTGAGTTTATCTTCCAGGTGAGTGCCTTCCTGCCATTGCTCGGCATCATTGCAGGATTCTTGCCGAATACCCAGAAGAAAAGCATAGAAGAAACAGATGAATTAACAGATATAGAAGATAAACAGATATAGGAGATAAACAGATATGAAAAAAGATTCAAGGGCAAACCATGCTAGATATGTAGAGCTCAATTTGTTTCCTGAGGAGAAAGAAGAAGATCATCATAAAGATTCTGTCTCTTCAGAAAACAAGGAAAATCATACATCTCCAGACAAAGAGTATAACTTGACGGATCTGTTTGAAAGACTTTCCCAATCAGCATTCCGCAGCCGTTTTCACCTTTCGAAGAGGGATAAGGAATATATTGCAGAAAAGGGCTTGGCAACCATCCATAAGCATGCAGAGGATTTTGTTGCCAAACGCCTTGCTCCAGCCGTAATACCCAATGACGGCAAGCAGACACCGATGAGAGGGCATCCGGTATTTATAGCCCAGCATGCTACAGGCTGCTGCTGTCGTGGATGTTTCTCTAAATGGCATCATATACCAGCCGGAAGACAGCTGACAAGAGAAGAACAGCAATATGCCGTAGCGGTATTGATGGCATGGATTGAAAAACAGGCTTAAAAAAGCATGAAGTTTTGGCAGCAAAGCATAAATTAATCATCCTTTGTTGCCAATTTTACGGAGTCTTCTGCCAACATTGGCAAAAACTGTTCGACGTATACGGTCGAATAAATTCTGCGTCATTTGCAAAATCTGCGTGACCTTCATCCGACCGCATTGGTCAAAAAAATCTGTGGTAATCTGTGAAATCTGTGGGAAACATTCCCCTACTTCCAGCAGTAATCAATGCCTCGCTTCTCGCACTCTCCTCGCAAGGCGGCAAGGAAGTAACTGCGCTCGCTGCCCCAACCACGAACCTTGCGCTCGTGATCCACGGTCTGCTTCAAACGCTCATCGCTGTATGCGGCAAAACGGGCAGCATACTCTGAAATTCTTGACTCGGCATAGCCTGCATCAACAGTTGATGTCTCAGCATTAGATGCCTTAATTGTTGAAGACTCGGCATTAACTGCCATTACACTCTGATTGTTCTTTAAATCTGAATTTGGATTCATAAAGATAATTATTTTAAGTTGTTAAACACTTACACATTCTTTTACCACCGTGGTTATCTCTATGCGAAACTCGGTTGGTGTGCCGCAACTGGGCAACTCTTAATGCTTGATTTCGGATGCAAAAGTACATCATTATTTTGAAACCACCAAATTTTTTCGAAACTATTTTTCTTCTTTTTTTCCTTCTTCTAAGAAGAAGATTTTTCGGGGTAGCAGATAGCAAGGAAGAGAATTCCTTAAATGGTTAAACTTTCCTATATTTGCATTATAATAGTATCATAATAATAAAATTATAATTATCTTTGCACCATGATTATCAGAAAGATATAGGACAATTCAAAGATAATAAAGAAGATAATATAATGATAGAGAATCCGTTTATTCTGCGAGGATACATATCCGACGCTTACTTCTGTGATAGAGAAAAGGAAACCATCGACTTGATAAGAGAAATCAAGAATGGCAATAATATCACCCTGATTGCACCTAGAAGAATCGGCAAAACAGGGTTGGTGCAACACGTCTATGCCCAGGAAGAAATCAAGGATAAATACTATACATTTCTTGTAGATATTTATGCCACGAAAACCCTAGCCGATTTCATTCAGGAGCTAGGCAGAAGTATTCTGCAAAGTCTGAAACCTAAAGGCACCAAAGTAGTGGAACATTTTCTTAACTGCCTCCACTCACTCCGTTCATCCATCAGCTTCGACATGAATGGCGTGCCTTCGTGGGGAGTAGATTTGGGAGAAATCACCAGTCCAACCACAACGCTCGATGAAATTTTCCATTATTTGGAGAGCGCTGATAAGCCTTGCATCGTGGCCATTGATGAATTTCAAACCATCAGCAGCTATAGAGAAGCAAATGTGGAAGCCATACTGCGCACTTACATTCAGCACTGTCATAATGCCAGTTTCATCTTTGCCGGATCTCAGCGCAATATGATGTCGGAAATGTTCTTGAGCCATGCCCGTCCTTTCTACCAGAGCACCTCCATCAAAACACTGAAAGCTATTGATAGAGAGGTGTATGCCGACTTCGCTACTCGTCTTTTCGAGGAAAGACAGAAGCATATCAAACGAGAAACCATTTATCGAATATACGACCGTTTTGACGGCATCACCTGGTATCTGCAAAGGATGCTCAACAAGATTTTCTCCCTCACGGAAAGGACTGATGATAAGATGATGGAAAGGGCTGACGATAAGATGATGGAACTGGCACTCAACTCGATTATAGACGAGAGTGCTTTTGCATACGAAGCACTCCTCTTTCAATTGCCAGCTAAGCAAAAGGAACTTCTCTTTGCCATCTGCAACGCTGGCAAGGCTCAAAACATCATGTCATCGGCATTCATCAAGAAGCACAATCTTCCTTCCGCTAGTTTTGTACAAGGTGGAATCAAGGGATTATTGGAGAAAGATTTTGTTACAGAGACGGATGGAACTTACGAACTGTACGATAAGTTCTTCGGTGAATGGCTGAAAAAGGAATTATAAAGAATACTGATATTATTATAAAGAATAAGAATATAAATAAAAAGAAGAATATGATACAGCAAGTAGAATTTTCATTGCGCCCGCTTCCTCGCGGCTTTCACCTCGTAACCAACGAGGTGATGAGGAATTTGCCGGCGCTGCCTAAGACGGGAATACTGAATCTCTTCGTAAGACATACCAGTTGCGGATTGTCGCTGAACGAGAACTTCGACCCGGATGTGAGACATGATTTAAAAGGCATCTTCGAAAGACTGGTTCCAGATGGCGACCCAAGGTATCTGCACCAGGATGAAGGACCTACGGATATGTCGGCCCATGCCAAATCGAGCATGGTGGGGGTATCGCTCACCATTCCTATTACCAATGGCAGACTGAACCTTGGTACATGGCAGGGAATTTACCTCTGTGAATTCAGAGAGGGAGGCGGAAGCCGACACCTCATCGCAACGATTATCGGGGAATAAATAACCGTTGCGACGAATCGGAGACGCCTCTATTTCCTGGATGAACCGGAGGCGTCTTTATCAATTTCACGGAAAAGGCCGAAGTATCTCTTGCATACCCAGACGATGCCGACAACCATTGCTATGACGAGGATTCCTCTTAAAATTCCACTTAATATCTTTGGCATACAATCCCAAATAGGCAGAAGATGCATCGCAAAACCTAAAACCGCCGTCAATACCAACACACCGATGGTCAAGAGTTTCTCGTTTTTGATAGCTGGCTCAGGATTCTCTACTTCTACCAGGTTTCTCAACTGGTATATCTTATAAAAAAAGAATACACCGTTCAGACATAAAAGAACACAGCAAACGATCACTCCACCCACAAATACAGGCTCACTTCCGATAAAATCCATACAACTAATCCATAACCAGAAGAGGGCTGACCATAAAGCTGCATAGCGATCCAACAGAGACAGGTAATATACCTGTCTGGCATTGACTATCTTGACGAAAGGAAAGTCATTGGCCTTTGGATGATAGCTGTGAAGCAAACAAGCAATAGGGAAAAAAGTACCCATTCCAGCCAACAGAAGAAGATAAGGCAAATCATCAGATGTGGCATGAATGACATTCCTGATGGTGAGCAGCCACATGGCAAGAACCAGGATTCCTACAATAATTTCAAAGACCCTGGCACTTGTAGAACGATAGATCTTGACTTGCGCAAAGATGCCAGCCTGCTCTTCCTTATCGCCATTTTTGAATAAACCGAGCACAAAATTAAATATTTTATTCTTCATCTTTCTTTTCCCCTCCTATTTGATTTGAATCGACTTCTTCCTTCGTTTTCTTTGATGCAGCCTTCTTTTTCTTCGGCAGTCTGCCAGCCTTGCGCAGCGCTTCGGCGATGATCCATTGCAGCTGGCCGTTGGTTGAGCGGAACTCATCCTCCGCCCACGCTTCAATGGCACTCATCGTTTCCGAATCAATGCGCAATATAAAATTCTTCGTATTTGTTTCTTTTTTAGCCATACTTTTTTAATGATTCAATGTTCCCGTATTTACTACAGGCTGGGCGGTATCATCGCCACAGAGCACTACGAGCAGATTGCTGACCATGGCAGCCTTCTTGTCGTCATCAAGCTCTACCACATCCTCATCACTCAACTTCTGCAATGCCATTTTCACCATCGACACGGCACCCTCTACTATCTTCTCTCTGGCAGAGATGATGGCTGAAGCCTGCTGGCGACGAAGCATTACGGCTGCTATCTCCGGAGCATAAGCCAGATAGTTGATGCGGGCCTCTACCACCTCGATACCTGCCATTGCCAATCGCTCATCGATGCGAGCTTCCAACTCCTTATTAATCTCGTCACTTCCATCTCGAAGCGTAATCTGATTCGACTTTCCACCCTCGTCATCATCGTAGGCATACTGTCCAGCTACCTGTCGGAGAGCGGCATCTGCCTGAATCTGGACAAAGCGGCCCAGCATGTTCATGATCTGTGCAGCAGAAGCACCAATGCCAGCCTGACCTGTAGAACCCTCAGCCATGGTCTGGGTATCAATCTCGAAGATAGCCTTGTAGGTATCCTTCAGTTTCCACACCAGCACCATACCAATCATAATCGGATTACCCGTCTTGTCATTCACCTTGATAGGTTCGGCATCGAGGTTACGCACACGAAGCGAAAGCTTCTTCTGACTGATAAACGGATTCAGCCAATAGTAACCCGGCTCTGTAAAAGTGCCACGATACTTACCGAAGAAAAGCAACACGCGAGCCTGACCCGGCTCTACCAGAATAAAACCGCAAACGCAGATGATGCTCAGGATGAGAAGCAACACGCCGCAAACGCCACAGACATTTGCCAGCCAGCCTTCTTGCGAAACGCAGGCAAATATAAACAAGCCAACTCCAGCCAGGAAGCCGATGATGTTTAATACTAACATCAGGATGCCATTCAAGGTCTTTCCCTGATACGTAAATTCCTTATTCTCCATAATTTTACTTTATTTATTACGTTATTAATGTTGATATCATTTTGATATCGCAAATATACGATATTAAAATGATATCACAAGGGCAGAAGAAAAAGATTTCAAATACTTTAACGTAAAAAGGTCGTCGGGACGATACCCAACGACCTTTTCTCAGATTTTCACCTATTTATATATAGAAATATTATTCTATCACTTCCATTTCTTCCTCTTCTATGTCCTCCTTGATCTCCTTCTCTTTCTTTCCGAACTCAGGATCTATCTTCAGGAAAGCGGTAACCAGGAAGGTGATGGCGCAGCATGCCATCACGATAATGAAGAACAAGCGATAGCCTACCATATCTTTCAGATATCCCGAAACCATACCTGGCAACATCAAACCTAAATAAGAGATACCTGTACAGATGGAATAATGGGATGTCTTGAACTTGCCCTGGCTATAGAACAGCATATAAAGGGTAAGAACCGTGAAGCCCAAACCATAACCGAACTGCTCGATAAAGAGGCAGCTCGAAACCACGATGATGTCGCTATTGAGTGAGTAACTCAAATAGATGTAAACCACATCAGGCAAAGTAATGGCACAAACCATCGGCCAAAGCCATTTCTTCATACCATCCCTACTCACCAGAATACCACCGATGATTCCACCCAGCAACAAACCGATCAGTCCCACAGTACCATTGGCAAAGCCATATTCCTGCGGAGACAATCCCAGTCCGCCCTGCGAATTAGGACGAAGGATGAAGGTCTTGGTCATCGTATTCAAGAGTGCTTCCGGGAAACGATAGAGCAGGAGGAAGAGCATCACACAGATGGTTTCTCCCAATCCGAATTTCACAAAGAAGGTGCGGAACATATTCTTCAGTTCGTGCGCCACTTCGCCCACCGTTCTATCGGTCTGCACATCCTCCTTCGGACGCGGCATGAACCGGCTATGATAGAGCCACAATCCGATGAAGATACCTGCCAATCCGTAGAAGATAAGCGCCCATGAGAAGCGAATCTGGTTACGGAACAGCACCTGGAGAACACCAGCCAGCATCACCAGGAATCCATTCACGAAGATGATGGCAAGGCGATAGAAGGTATTTCTCAAACCCACAAACTTGGTCTGCGTATGCTCATCCAACTCTATCATATAGAAACCATCCGCCGAAATATCGTGGGTGGCACTACAGAAGGCGATGAGGAAGAAGAAACACATCGTTGCCTGGAACCAGAAGGCAGTAGGCAGCGAAAAGGCGATTCCGGCAAGAGCTGCTCCGATGAGCGCCTGCATCGTCAATACCCACCAGCGCTTGGTCTTCAGCAGGTCGATGAATGGACTCCACAAGGGTTTGATAACCCAAGGCAGGGCGAGCCATCCGGTATAGAGACCCACCTCAGCATCGGTCAAGCCCAACTGCATATACATAACCACAGAGAGGGCTGTCACGATAACGTTAGGCAGTCCTTCCGCAAAGTAGAGTGTCGGAATCCAAGCCCATGGATTCCGACTATTTTTCTTTGTTACCATTTTACATCACTATTTATAGAGTTTCTTGATTTCAGCACCCTGATAATAGTGCAGGAGGATGGCATCATACAGATAACCTTCCTCTCCCATCACAGCAGCACCAATCTGACAGAGACCTACTCCATGGCCCCATCCTGCACCGATGAGTTCGAAACGCTGAGGTACTCCCTGCTCATCTTCATCCTGTTTATCTACCACAAAAGCAGAACTTAAAAGATGAGAATCGCTGAGCGCACGTCGGATTTCGAGTTCCTTACCGATGGTGAAGGTCTTCTCGGTACCGATAATCTGGAGTTTGCTGATTCTTCCACTCTTACCACGCTCCACGGCCTTCAGGTCGAGGATGGCACCAAAGTCCATCTTCAGTTTGTCAGCGATAAGCTGCTGGAGTTTCTCCTGAGTGAGCGTTACCTTCCAGCGATAGAAATCGGCAGTCTCCTGGTCATAGTCATTCAATACCTGCGAAAGAATCTTCTTGTCTGTCGTATTGCAGAAAGCAGGTGGGTTCGAGCGAATCCACTTCTCAGCCTCTTCCTCGCTGGTAAGATCA
The DNA here is from genome assembly GCF_003473645.1 of Prevotella sp. AM23-5. NCBI lineage: Bacteria > Pseudomonadati > Bacteroidota > Bacteroidia > Bacteroidales > Prevotellaceae > Prevotella > Prevotella sp. AM23-5. Next base: position 44,108 of record NZ_QUCG01000001.1, read on the forward strand.
GGCATAACCTTTGCATCCTCTACACCCAAGGCAATATCCCTTACGGCTGTGAGATAATTCTTCGGCGTATTCTCCCAGCAATACTGGAACTCTTCGGTAATACCGCCACAACACTTCGAGAATCTGGCATCACAAATCTCATCACCATCCAGCAGAACCTGTCCTCTGGTGAGTCTTACCGCCTCTGCCACATGTGGTGAGGTCTCCTTCGTAATACCCTGATAACGCTGACAGTGGTCATCGGCACAAACATCGAAAAGAGTATGATCTTCGCGATCGTACCAACGGATGAGCATATCCTCCTTCTTCACGAAAGAGAAGAAATTGTTGCCACTCTCCGCCACCTCTCTGCGATGCTGCATCTGAGCCAAAAGCCAAGAACGGGAAATCACGGCGTGCGCCTTCAGGAGTTCGAGACTGGATGTGGCACTCATCTCACTGCTGATGACACTCTCCAGATATTTTTCTACAGGCAGCTCATTAATGGCTAAAATCTTATCAGATTCTACCAGGAATCTCAGCGTACCCAGGAAAGTCTGGGTTTCCTTGCGTTCCCAATGGAAGTTTACACCGATGGTTACATCACTCAAGGAGAAAGAGGCATTCGAGCTCTGCGGATGGAAAGTCAGTGAACTATACTGATTTCCGTTCCAAAGCACGCCACCTTCAGAGAATTCCACCTCCTGCTCACCAATCACGATTTCTCCCTTGGCAAGATAAGGTTTGTTGAGTATGAAATGAACCTTCTGCGCACTCACGATTCCAACAGTTACTTCCGGCTCCTTACCATTATTATATAAGGCAGAAGCTCCGACAGCAGCCTTAGCCTCCTTTGCCGCCTTCAGCTTGTTAACGATAGTCTCTACCTTCTCTGGACTGATGCCACATTCCTGCAAGATAGCAGTAGCCTTTTCATCGGTGAGTTTACGGAAATCTTCCTCACGAGGAGTAATGATGAGTCCGCTCATATCGAGTGCTCCCGGCGAAACCATCACCTGTGCATCCCCTTCAGCAAAGTAAGCATCTGGTCGATGTTTCTCTCTTGGGATAACCACAGTGATGAATTCTTCACACTTACGCCAGGCAACGATGTTCATCATTGGCTCTTTCTCGTCGCCACGATGAGGCAAAGCCTTGTAAAGTCGGCGGAAGAGGGTTTCATCACTCTCTTCACTCTTCGAGATGATAACAAAGGCTGGCACGATGAAATCGCGAACCAATGCAATCTTCTCATCATCATTCAGCGAGATGATATCGGTAAGATTGCGGGAAAGACGCTGCCAGTTTGCCTGCAAAGGAAGAAGTCCGCTAGAACCAGCCTGGAAATGCAGGTGGTCTGGAGCAGAAGCTCCACACTTCGGACCATTATAGAATACCATCAAGTCGCTGTGCAAACTCAGGAATCTATGCATCTCACCATAGTTCTTATAAATGAGCTGATACTGGTGTTTGCGTGCCGGGATCGTGAAATGGATTGGCAAGATAGGGAACGGATTCACCAACAGCTGGAACTTATCGTCTATCTGCTGCACCATCTGTTCTTCCGGACGATTGGCAGCACAGAGGAAGCAAGGGCGCTCGCTCAATGCCTTCTTGTCGATTTTGGCTCCCGTGCTAACCATACGAGCCGGATTCCACTGCAACTTCACAAACTCAGAGAGTGTCCTGGTCTCTACGTGCTTGAGGTCGCGATAACGATGGCGTGCCTCCCCCCATTGCTCCAACTGTCGATTGAAGAATCGGGAAATACTGCTATCTTCCATGATATCAGCCTTTCCCAACAGCATCTGCTGACGTGCCTTCAACTCCATGGTGCGCAAACGGTCTTTATAAAGATTATTGGCGTTCACCTTTTCTATACTAAGGGCAGCATCAGAGTTTCCTCCCCAGCGACGACAGAGGTAGAGTTCCTCATAGATTCTGCCGATGCGGTAGCGGCGAGAGAAAGCCAAGCCCATCGCATAGTCCTCGCCATAGCTGGTATTAGGAAACGGTATCTGTCTTGCCAACGGGGTAAAGAAAGCACGAGGAGCGCCTAATCCGTTGATGCGCAAGGCATTGTTGCATCCATTCTCCTCGGTCCACTCCTTATGGTCGATAAGTCCAGGAGGAAGGGTCTGCAGATCGAAGTTGCACATACGATAAGAACCCACAATCATCGCAGCCTTCTGCTGATGGAAAGCATCTACTATCTTCTGCAGTGTATCGGTAGAAGAATAGAGGTCATCGCTATCGAGCTGAACGGCAAACTTTCCGCAAAACTCGCTAGAGATGGCCAGATTCCAGCATCCACCTATTCCAAGGTCTTTGCTTGCAGGTTGGAGCAGGAAGAGACGCGGACTATCAGCTATTTTCTGCACGATTTCACCGGTACGATCGGTAGAATGATTATCTACGACGATGACATTGAACTTGAAATTGGTCTTCTGGCTCATTGCACTAAGCACTGCGTCTGCGATGGTCTTCTCTCTATTGAAAACCGGGATGATGACAGATGCCTCATATTCAAAGTCCTGCTCATCAAAATTCGGCTGACGATAGTAACAGGTATCAATCAGAGCGCCCAATTTGCCAAGATGCTGGGTACAAGCCTTTTCCATTTCTATCTGCACCTCCCTATTACGAGGATTCACATAGTCGAACTGCTTCTCACCGCTCTTGCGATTGTCTCTCTCAGTCTCGGTATAGAGATACTCATTGATATGGAAGATTTCTCCTACTCGACTCAGATAAAGTCTCAGGTCGTAGAGACCTGCATAGAGGTATTCCTGACGATCGCGCTGAGCTACATAATCACGGAGAGCCTGTGCCTTGATGAGCCAGAGGCTTCCAAAATCGAAATCATCACGGAGTGAACCCTGCTGATAATCGATTACCGGATGCTTTTCCAACTTAGAAACTCTCAGTGATTTCTCCTGCTCAGAAGCATCTTCACCCAATGAAGCCTGGAACTTGGCTGTTTCCTCCTCATCCAACACCTTCGTATAATGGTCGGAGTAAACCATCACAGCTCCCGTGTCATCAGCCACACGGAGAAAACGCTCCAATGCGAGATTGCCCCATTGGATATCTGTATTTTTGGTACAGATCAACACATAGTCGGCATCGGTGTTCTCAGCGATGCTCTCTACTGTGTTAGAACTCTCAAGGCGGTCAACGGCAATGAAGGTGCAACCTTCCGGCACCGGATGCTGGGCAGCGAAGTCAGCGCTCACCAGGAGGTTGATATGCTGTACTGTTTTGTCTTCGTGAAGATCTATGGTCGTAAATCTAGCTTCCTGTAGGTCGTCACAAGGCAAGAAAAGATCTATTTTTTCTCTCATTTTCACCTTATTTTAGCTTATTATATTAAAATATGTGGCAAAGATACGAATTTTTCAGCAAAAAAGCGTATCTTTGCAGTATGAATAATGAAAAAAAATATCTTTTAGGTCTTACACTTGCTGAATTGAAGCAGGTGGCTAAGGATCTCGGCATGCCTGCCTTCACCGGCGGGCAGATGGCGAAGTGGCTCTATGAGCAGCACGTAAAGAGCATTGATGAGATGACCAACATCTCGAAAGCCAACCGTGCCAAGCTCGCTGCCGAATACGAAATAGGATGCGCAGAATTCTCTGACGCACAATACTCTGTGGATGGTACCATCAAGTACCTCTTCCCTACCCGAAGCGGCAAATTCGTAGAAACGGTCTATATCCCGGATAAAGACCGTGCCACCCTCTGCGTTTCATCACAGGTGGGCTGTAAAATGAACTGCCTCTTCTGCCAGACAGGAAAGCAGGGATTCGAGGGTAGCTTACCTGCCGGCGACATCCTGAACCAGATTTACTCGCTGCCTGAGGTGGACAAGCTCACCAACATCGTATTCATGGGACAGGGCGAGCCGATGGACAATCTCGACAATGTGCTTCGTGCCACTGAAATTCTCACCGCCGATTACGGTTGGGCATGGAGTCCGAAACGAATCACTGTAAGTTCTGTGGGCGTGAAGAATAAGCTGAAGCGATTCCTGGAAGAGAGCGAATGCCATGTGGCAATTTCAATGCACGACCCGATACCATCAGAACGTGCAGAACTGATGCCTGCTGAACGCGGAATGAGTATAGAACAGGTGGTAGAGCTTCTGAAGAACTACGATTTCTCTCATCAGCGCCGCCTGAGTTTCGAGTACATCGTATTCAAGGGAGTGAACGACAGTATGCAGCATGCCAAGGCCATCATCAAACTGGTGAAGGGGCTTGATTGCCGTTTCAATCTCATCCGCTTCCATCAGATTCCCGACATCCCATTGCAGGGTGTGAACGATGAGAAGATGGAGCAGTTCCGTGATTACCTCACTTCCCATGGTGTTTTCACCACTATCCGTGCCAGCCGCGGCCAGGACATCTATGCAGCCTGCGGTCTGCTCAGCACCTCGAAAAAGATCGGAGAAATCCGACATCATGAGGATGAGAAGCAGAAAGAGGAGATGTAGAGAGAATAACATAATGGTGAGAAAAACGATAACGTTTCTTTTCCCGTTCTATCTTATATTCGTTCTCCTGACAAGTTGCGATATAACAGGTAAGAACAGGAAAAAGCCAGCCAGCACGGGACAACCTTACGAGGTGGTACTCGAGGGTGATACCGACAGCATCGTAACCAAGATGCTGACGGAGGATGTGACAGGACTGCCCCAACCCGAACCACTCTGCCGACTGATTCAGGTGAAAAAGGGCAAGACACAAGGCAGCTATCTGCTCGTCAGAACCCGAATCATCGTGAATATCGGAGAGCGGGATTTCTCCGTCAGGCTGAGCCACGACGAAAATGCTGCACCGCAGAATATCATCCGCATTACAGCCCGCTCGACACAGCAGTTGCTGGAAAAGCTCAATGGCGAAAAACTCCGCCAAATCGTGAATGAAGTAGAGTTGAAACATCTGGCAGATATCATCTCCTGCAACCCCAGCAAACAAAACAAGGAGATGCAGGACGAAATCAAGAAGATGTTTGGAATTGACATGAAGATTCCGGTCTCGATGAACGCCAGCAAAAAAGCAAAAGACTTCATCTGGATCTCGAATAATGCAAGTACGGGAATGCAAAACCTGCTCGTGTTTAAAGTGAAGAGTGAAGAACGAAGAATGAAGAATTCAAATGCAGCTTATGCAAATGATAAGGCTCTGATTGACAGCATTCTTCGAACCAACATGCTCGGCGAAACCGACAGCATGTATATGGAGATTCCAGTTCTTTCAGAAAGAGGGCTCTGGGAGATGAAGGGGGATGCCATGGGAGGACCTTATGTCATGCATCGCATTCATAAGTCAACAAGCCAAGCAGAAATTCAGCAAGGCTACGACCTCTACATCATCGGCTTCGTCTATGCTCCCGAAATGAAAAAGAAAATATTAATCAAGCAGCTCGAAGCTGCGATTTCTACTATAAAATAAGTATTAATGGACAACAAGAAAATCAGGGTGGCTATCACCCACGGAGATACCAATGGTATCGGATATGAACTCATTTTTAAGGCATTCAGTGAGCCAGAGATGTTGGAGTTTTGCACCCCAATCATCTATGGTTCACCTAAAGTGGCAGCTTATTATCGCAAGGCGATGAATCTGCCAGCCCAGTTCTCTATCATCCAGAAAGCAGAAGATGCAGAAGATGGACGTATCAACCTCCTCGCAGCCGTAGATGAAGAGGTTAAGGTAGATATGGGACTTCCTACTGATGAATCAGGAGCTGCAGCCATCAAAGCACTCGACCGTGCTATGACCGACTATCGCAACAATCTCTATGATGTCTTGATTACAGCACCAGTAAGCAGTCAGAACGTCAAAATAGAAGGATATACCTTCAAGGGACACAAGGAGTACATCGAAACATGCATCGGCGACCGCAACAGTTCCCTGAGCATCCTCATCGGAGACGACCTCCGTATCGCAGCTATCACAGAAAAGACACCTTTGGCTCAAGTAGCTGGTGCAATCAGTCAGGAAAGTATCGTGAGCAAGACAACATTGCTCTGGCAGACATTGAAGCGCGACTTCCTCATCACCAATCCACGTATCGCCGTTCTAGCCCTGAATCCTAGCATCAACGAGGAACAGAGTTGCGGCAAAGAGGAACGCGAAATCATCATCCCGGCTATCGACCACCTTGCAGACAAGGGAATCCAGGCGTTTGGTCCTTACCCTGCAGACGAATTCTTCGGCAGCGGTTACTTCAGCGAATTCGATGGAATCATGGCAATGTACTACGATCAGGCTACCGTGCCATTCCATGCTCTCTACAACGAGGATGGCGTGCTCTACACTGCAGGCTTGCCACTTATCCATACCGCAGCCAACACTACTCCTTGCTACTTCATGGCAGGCTGCAACGAGGCAGACCCAACATCTTTCCGCCATGCTATCTTCACGGCACTCGATGCATTCCGCCATCGCGAAACAAGCGACGAGGTGGGTACAAACCCGCTGCCAAAACTCTATCACGAGAAGCGAGACGAAAGTGAAAAGGTTCGCTTCTCTATCCCTAAGAAGCATGCTCCATCTCCATTCCCTTCCAAGAACGGAAAACAGGGAGCACCAAAAAACAACGAGCAGAAGGAGGCACAGAACAATGCTCCAAGAAACAACGAGCAGAAGGAGGCGCAGAACAATGCTCCAAGAAACAACGAGCAGAAGGAGGCACAGAACAATGAGCAGAAGAACAATAATCAGAAAGCTCAACAGCCTAACAAGCAGAAGGCTGCACAGGCTGCTGCAGCTCTCTCAGCTGTTCTCTCTGCAGTTCAGGCTGGTCAGAAGCCAGCTTCTAAAGAGTAAAAAACAAGGCGAAATTAGCTGCTGGAACTTGTATGTTTCCGGCAGCAATATCAGCCTGATACGTGACTAGAAATTAAGGAAAAAGAGCAGAAAGATAGGCGAAAAAGTTAAAAATCACCTATTTTCTGCTCTCTATAACCTATTTTTGGACGAAAAAAGCAGATAATTCAAAAAAAATATGTAATTTTGGCAGCTAAATGGATAATTCCGAACTTCAAAAGATAAAACAACGATACAATATCGTCGGAAACAGCGACGGATTGAATCGTGCTCTCGATGTTGCCTTACAGGTGGCACCGACAGACCTTTCCGTGCTCATCATCGGAGAAAGCGGAGTGGGTAAGGAAATCATTCCAAGAGTCATCCACGACAATTCTCCACGAAGAAGAGAGAAATACTTCGCCATCAACTGCGGCAGCATCCCAGAGGGAACTATCGACAGCGAACTCTTCGGACACGAAAAGGGTTCCTTCACTGGAGCCATCGGTGAAAGCGAAGGCTACTTCGGAATAGCCAACAAGGGAACCATCTTCCTCGACGAGGTAGGAGAACTCCCTATTCAGACCCAAGCCCGACTGCTTCGTGTGCTGGAAACTGGTGAATATATTCGAGTAGGAGGCACAGAAATCCGAAAGACCAATGTTCGTATCGTAGCTGCCACCAATGTGAATATGCGCAAGGCTGTGAGCGAAGGAAGATTCCGTGAGGATCTCTACTATCGTCTCAATACGATTCCTATCCAGATGCCTCCTTTGCGCGAACGTGGCGGTGACATACTTTTGCTCTTCCGTCTCTTTGCCATGCAAATGGCTGAGAAATACCACTTGCCGAAAATCTCGCTTTCGGAAGATGCCAAGCAACTAATGTTGAAATACAAGTGGCCAGGAAACGTAAGACAGCTCAAGAATATCACAGAGCAGATGTCGGTACTCTCAAAAGAAAGAGAAATCGGACTGGATGCACTTCTCCAATTCATCCCAAAAGATGAGGAGAGTACACAGCTGGCCCCGATTCCCCAACAGAGTGGAGGGCAGCACAGCTATGAAAGCGAACGAGAAATTCTCTATAAGATTCTGTACGAATTGAGAGGAAACGTAAGCGACTTGAGACGCGAAATGAACTCGTTGAGAAAACAACTTGATGAAGCACGCGGACTGAACGGTGCCCAAGGGTTCTCTCAATCACAACCGATAGACAATAGCATCATACCCGCAAACTATCCAATAGATGTGACACCATCTCGTACGTCGGATATCATACAGTCTCACTCGGAGATGCTGAACTCTCATCCAGACCTGATACATTCCCGACCAGAAGCTCAGGAAGTAGAGGCAGAGGAAATCAAGGACTTCGACAACGAAGAGATGAGCGAGAACGAATCGCTTAACCTCAGCAAACTAGGCAGGCAGATGATAGAAAAAGCATTGGAGAGAAACAATGGCAATAGAAAAAAAGCAGCCGACGAATTGGGAATCTCCGACCGCACCCTCTATCGAAGAATCAAGAAATACGGGCTCGGAAATGATTAATGACTCATTGCTGGGAAAGACAATAATAAAGAAAAAAAAATGAAGCACTTACGCGCGTACCTATATATAATAGGCATCATATTGGTAATGGGAGCTACTGCTGCCTGCTCCGTAAGCTACAAGTTTAACGGAGCCAGCATTGACTATACCAAGACCAAGACCATCCAGTTGGCCGACTTCCCTATCCGAAGCTCGTATGTTTGGGGACCAATGGGTCCGATGTTCAACAATGAGCTGAAAGACAAGTTTGCCAGCAACACTCAGCTGCGCCAGGTTTCCCGAAACGGAGATTTGAAGATTGAGGGAGAAATCACCCAATACTCACAGCGTAACAAGTCGGTGAGTGCAGAGGGATATTCTGCACAGACCGAATTGAGCATTACAGTGAACGTCCGCTTCACCAATACCAAAAACCACAACGAGGACTTCGAGCGACAGTTTACCTCCGCCAAGACCTACGATACCACTCAGAGCCTGGCTTCAGTGCAGGAAGAGCTGGTTACCCAGATGGTAAAGGATTTGGTTGATCAGATATTCAATGCAACTGTAGCTAACTGGTAAAAAATTCAATGTTCAAAGAAAAAAGCAAAACATCGTGGAATTAAATAGATTAATACAACATCCTGAGGAAATGGACCGAGAGACGCTCTACGACCTACGTGCGCTCTTGGCTCTTTATCCGTACTATCAGACGGCTCGCCTGCTGATGTTGAAAAATCTATACCTGCTCCACGACCCCAGCTTCGATGAAGAACTTCGCCGAGCAGCCATCTATATCTCCGACCGCAAAGTCATCTTCCAGATGATAGAGGCAGCTCACTATCAGCTCAAGCGTACCCAGAATAAGCCACAAGGTATGGGCATTCTTGATGCCAAGAAGAAAGAAGATCGCACCAGCAGCCTCATCGACCACTTCCTCGACTCCATCCCTACCGATGCTGAGGAAAACGAGAAGAAGAAAGAGAAACGCAAACCTACACCAGCAGATGCAGCAGTAGATTACGTATCATATCTGATGGAGACAGAGACAGAACAGAAGATGGAGCAACCATCCCGTACAATCAGTCTCATCGATGACTTCATCGAAGAAGGTGGTTTTAACCTGGAAAAGATTAACGGCACAGAGGAATCTGAACCAAAATCATCAGCAGACACAGAGCCTGCAGAAGCAACACCTCATAATGAGTCTAGCGATAATGGCGGAATCTTTACAGAAACCCTTGCTAGAATCTACATCAAGCAGGGAAAGTATGAGAGAGCCTATCAGATCATCGATCGCCTGCATAAGCAGCACCCACAAAAGAGTGCCTATTATGTAGATCAACTCAGGTTTCTGGAGAAGCTGATGCTGAATGCTAAGAAATAATATGCTCTGCAAAGGGATAAAAAATAAATAAAATAATAATAATAAAACTAGTTTTAAAATTAAAAAATGGCTTACACATTATTTGTAGTATTAATCGTCCTGGTTTCAATCCTGATGGTTCTCATCGTGTTGATCCAGGAGTCAAAGGGAGGTGGATTGGCATCTAACTTCTCTTCAACCAATTCCATCATGGGTGTACGCAAGACTACCGACATCGTAGAAAAGATTACATGGGGTCTCGCAGCTCTTATGGTAGTAATCAGCGTTGCTTGCGCATACGTTGCTCCGCAGGCAACAGGCGAAAATAGCGTTATGGAGGGTGCAACTCAGGAGCAGACTGCTCTTCCAGCCATGCCAGGCGCTAGCAAGGATGCAGCAGCAGGTGCTCAGAAAGCGGCTCCTGCAGCAGGTGCAGATGCTCAAAAGGCAGCTCCAGTAGTGCCAAATGGCCCTGCTAAATAAAAAAATAGAAAAAAGGTACGAAAAAATTTGGTGGAATCATTTTTTTTTCGTACCTTTGCACCCGCTTACGAGAAAATGGTGGACGTAGTTCAGTTGGTTAGAGCGTCAGATTGTGGTTCTGAATGTCGTGGGTTCGAGTCCCACCTTCCACCCAACTTTTCCGGATAAGCAAAACATACCAATATGGTGGACGTAGTTCAGTTGGTTAGAGCGTCAGATTGTGGTTCTGAATGTCGTGGGTTCGAGTCCCACCTTCCACCCAGGATAAACCCTGCAAGATTTATTTCTTGCAGGGTTTCTTGTTATATTATCATATTAATTCTTGCTATATGATATATCTACAGTTAAGGTATAGACTACTAAAAAGCCTGCTAAGAGAAAAAACTCCTAGCAGGCTTGTTTATATACAGCAATCAATATAAATGATTATCTGATAACCTTTACCTCGCCGTTCTTAGCTATCTTAACAATACTTGAAGGCTGATGAGGCTTATGCTCCTGACGACGGGTCCAGCACACGTAATCTACCGCATTCAGAATCTCTTCTGAAATATCACGATAGTTCTGAGCTGCAGGCTCGCCACTTACATTGGCACTTGTACTTACGATAGGCTTCTGGAAACGATAGCAAAGCTGCTTGCTGAACTCCTCGTAAGTAACTCGCATAGCCAAACTTCCATCTTCTGCTACAAGATTATTAGCCACACCGTTCGCATCATCCAAGATGATGGTAGTAGGCTTAACAGGCATAGCCGCATCAATGAAATCCCAAGCCACCTGAGGCACATTACGGAAATAACGAGCCATACGATCTGCCGAGTCAATGAGGCAGATAAGCGCCTTAGAATCATCGCGCTTCTTAATCTCATATACTTTCTTCACAGCCTCAGGATTAGTAGCATCACAACCGATTCCCCAAACTGTATCTGTAGGATAGAGAATCACTCCACCCTTACGCATGCATTCTACTGCATTCTTAATATCCTCTTCTCTAGTCATTTTCTTAACTGTTTGAAAATTGAACCCTGAAATTTAAATCTAAATTACCGTAATCCAGCATCAGAATCTGGTGCTTTCTGACATTCGTAATATGCAATATCCTTCATTCCATTGAGGAAGGCAGAAGCTTCCATACGCTTTTTACCTGCAAGCTGCAACTCATAGATATTGAGCCAATGGTCGATACAAGCTATCTGCAAATGTCCGTCTTCTATTCTGAAACATCCTACAGGTGCCATACCTCGCGAGTCTTCGCTAACTGTAGTCTTGAAAATCTTAAGCACCTGCTCTTTCACAGCATCTTTCTTCTTGATGTTGGTCCAGGCACCCGGATATGGTGAGAGACCACGTATGAAATCGTGTACCTGTTTAGCAGGCTTGTGGAAATCAATACAGCAAGTATCCTTGAAAATTTTAGGAGCAGACTTGAGCTCTACACCTTCACCGATAAATTCTTCCTGAGCAATGCTCGAAATATTACCATCTGATGCAATCAGCTGATCGATGGTTTCCAATGCAATTTCAGCACCCAAATGCATCAATCCATCATATACATACTCTACATTCGCCTCGTCAGGAATAGGGAAACGCTTCTGCATAATGATGCGACCTGTATCTATATCATGATCGAGGAAGAAGGTAGTAACACCCGTCTCTGTCTCACCATTGATAACAGCCCAATTGATAGGAGCTGCACCGCGGTACTGTGGCAACAAGGCAGCGTGAACATTAAAGGTACCAAACTTTGGCATTGCCCATACAACCTCTGGCAACATCCGGAATGCCACCACTACCTGCAAGTCTGCCTGATAACTCTTAAGTTGTTCCAGGAAATCGGGATCCTTCATCTTCACAGGCTGAAGCACTGGCAGTCCATGCTCCACAGCATACAGCTTCACCTGAGAAGGCTGCAAAGTGTCCTGATGTCTGCCCACAGGCTTATCAGGCTGCGTAACCACAGCCACCACATTGTAGCCGCCCTCTACAAGGCGCTTGAGGGATTCCACAGCAAACTCTGGGGTTCCCATAAATATGATTCTTAAATCTTTCTTTGTCATACTGTTCATTATTAATATTATTACTCTGCAGATATATCTGCCACAATGTGTCGATATACTTCATACACCTTGGTACGACTGATATAGCCCTTCAACACACCATTTATATCTACTACTGGCAACTGTGCGGCATCAGTCTTATCAAACTTCTGCATCACCTCATCCATCCTCTCGTTCTCACTAATTACGGCAGAAGGCTGCAACATAAGCTGTTTTACCTTGAAATGCTTATAGAGTTCGGTTCGGAATATGATATGACGAATCTTAGTAATATCGATAACTCCCAGCAAGACACCCGCTTCATCAAGCACAGGCAAGAAGTTATTATTACTTCGACTAATCTCGCTCACCAGTTTTTCCATCGGCAAATCTTCCTTGATTGGATGATAATCCTTCTCAACCAAGCTCTGCATACTCATCAGAGTGAGCGCTGCACGATCAATATGATGCGTGAGAAGTTTGCCCTCTCTAGCCAAACGCAAGGCATAGATACTATGGCTCTCAAAGATACTGATGGTAAGGAGCGAAGATATGCACACAATCATAAGTGGCATAAAAAGCTGATAACCACCTGTAAGTTCGGCGATAAGGAAAATACCGGTAAGTGGAGCATGCATCACGCCCGTTATCAGTCCTGCCATTCCCATCAAGGTGAAATTCTGCTCGGGTACATAAACACCTACCTCGTAAACATTCCAGAGTCTGGCAAAGAAGAAACCTGCAAATCCACCGATGATAAGCGAAGGAGCAAAGGTTCCACCACATCCTCCACTACCATTGGTAGCCGAAGTGGCAAAAACCTTGGTAAAGGTCACCAAGCCGATATAGAGAATCAACAGATTCTGATGACCTGAAAAAAGAGAACGGTTCATCACCTGCCCCCACTCTGCCTCATTCTGTCCCTTAAGAAGCACATTTACTGCCGAATATCCCTCTCCATAAAGAGAAGGAAGAAGGAAAATGAGCGAACTGAGAATGAGTCCACCAAAAACCAACTTACAATAAGGATGATTCTTCATCTTGGCAAAAAGCCCCTCACACCATGACATCGTGCGCATAAAGTAAAGACTCATCAAACCACAGAAGATACCCAACAAGATACATGCAGGCGTACGATTCAACTCCCATGGATTGGTAAGAGTAAAATCGAAAAGCGAACTGTCACCCATAAAGATATAGGTAAAACAGGTAGCAGTGACACAACTGATAAGGATTGGCAGAAGTGAAGCCATACTAAGATCAACCATCAGTACCTCGAGAGTGAAGACAAGTCCTGCGATTGGAGCCTTGAAGACTCCTGCAATAGCAGCACTGGCTCCACAGCCCACCAGCAGAATCATGGTCTTCTTATCCATACGGAAAATCTGTCCCAGATTAGAACCGATGGCAGAACCGGTAAGTACAATAGGTGCCTCGGCTCCAACTGATCCACCGAAGCCAATGGTAATACCGGACGCAACCACCGAAGACCAGCAGTTATGCCCCTTGAGACGGGAATTTTTGGTCGAGATGGCGTAAAGCACACGGGTAATACCATGCGAAATATTGTCCCTCACCACATACTTGATAAAAAGTGAGGTAAGATAAATACCAATGATAGGGAAAAGCAGGAAGAGCAGATTATAACTGCTCTGCTGGAACCCGGAAGTAAGCAGCAACTGTATTTCGTGCACGATACCATGCAGGAAGAAACCTGCTACAGAAGCGAGCAAACCTATCACAAAAGCAAGGATAAGGGTCATCTGGCGGTCGGAAATATGTTCCTTCTGCCAAACAACGAATCTTTCTATCCTGCCTTGTTTGTATTCTGATAACTCTTCATCCATCATTCTTTTGTTATTTTAAAATTCCGATGTAAAGTGGAATTTGATATGTTCGAAGTCTTGCTGAGCCATACTCAACACATAGCCAGAATCAGCGAGGAACACATCGCGGCCCTCAATATCCTTTGCCATATACTGGTACTTACGCTTCTTGAAGTTCTCCAATTCCTTCTCATCGTCAGCCTCAATCCAACATGCCTTATGCAAATGAACAGGCTCCCAACGACACTTGGCATTGTACTCGTTCTCCAAGCGATACTGGATAACCTCGAACTGCAACTGACCAACAGTACCCACGATGCGACGACCATTGAACTGGTTGATGAACAACTGTGCCACACCCTCGTTCATCAACTGCTCCAAACCCTTCTGGAACTGCTTGCTCTTCATTGGGTCATCGTTCTCGATGTACTTGAAGAGAAGTGGAGAGAACGATGGCAATCCACGGAAGTGAATCTTCTCGCCCTCAGTCAGAGTATCACCAATCTTGAAGATGCCGTTGTCTGGCAAACCAACGATATCGCCAGGATAGGCCTCATCGATGGTACTCTTACGCTGCGCCATAAACTGGGTAGGTGAAGAGAAACGTACGGTCTTGTCGAGACGTACATGGTAGTAAGGCTGGTTGCGCACAAACTTACCAGAACAAATCTTGCAGAATGCAATACATGAACGGTGGTTAGGGTCGATATTTGCAGTAATCTTGAAGATAAAACCAGTAAACTTAGGCTCCTCCGGTTCCACCATACGCTCCTCTGCCTTTGTTGGCTTTGGTGATGGAGCAATCTGCACGAAGCAATCCAAGAGTTCCTGCACACCGAAGTTGTTCAAGGCTGAACCAAAGAATACCGGTGCCACTTCTGCTGAACGATAGGTCTCCACATCGAATTTCGGATAAACACCATCCACCAATTCCAGTTCTTCGCGCAACTGATTTGCCTCTCGCTCACCTACTCGCTCATCAAGTTCCTTAGACTGAATATCTACCTCAACCTTCTCAGTAACACGTTGTTTATTAGGTGTAAAAAGATTGAGCTGATGCTCATAAATATTGTAAACTCCCTTGAAGCGAGCACCCTGACCGATAGGCCAAGACAAAGGGCGAACAGAAATCTTCAACTCTTCCTCCAACTCATCAAGAACATCGAATGGGTCACGACCCTCACGGTCCATCTTATTGATAAAGATGATTACAGGAGTATTGCGCATACGGCACACCTCCATCAGTTTACGGGTCTGTGCCTCAACACCTTTAGCAGAATCGACCACGATGATAGCAGAGTCCACTGCAGTGAGAGTACGATAAGTATCCTCGCAGAAATCCTGGTGACCCGGAGTATCAAGAATGTTTACCTTATAAGGTTCTCCACTCTGTCCGTCAGGCAGATAGTCGAACTCCATCACAGAAGTTGATACGGAAATACCACGCTGCTTCTCGATATCCATCCAGTCAGAAGTAGCAGTCTTACGAATCTTATTATTTTTAACGGCACCAGCCACCTGAATCTGTCCACCGAAGAGCAGGAACTTCTCGGTCAATGTTGTCTTACCAGCATCAGGGTGCGAAATGATGGCAAACGTTCTTCTTCTTTCAATCTCTTTCATCAATAATATATATTATAATATGTATATCCTAAAAAAATAAATACTACTCTCTAATTACGAAAAAACACTTGTTACGCCAGCAGATTACATATCGTCATCTTCAAACTTCAAGCCTTCAGTACGATCCTTGATATAATAATCACTGAGCAATCCAACGAAGATTGAGATTTCCTTGATAGCTTTCTCTGTTTCAGGGGTAATCTCCTTCTTTTGCAATCTGAGCATCATTACTCCGTAAAGTGCATCAAGACAGGTCTCAACCTCATTAATATCCTTATCACCACGATTGCGCAACTCTACAATAAAAGGCAACACCTTGTAATACTCAGCATTGTAAATAGGGAACTTCGAACTCTGAAGAAGTCTGCCGTGCAGATCGATGACATCCTGCAACAACACTCTATTAATGTCAAGATGCCCGCTCTCACGCTTACCTTCTTCATTCATCATACGAATGAGATTTCCAAACCAATCGAGTTCCTCGTCTTTCTGCTCAGGAGTGAAATCGAACCGTTCGATATAGTTTTTCTTAATCACCGGCAGCGAGCATCCGTAGGCACGGATGATATCCTCTATCTGCCACATATATAAAAGGTATTCTGCAATACTTTCTTTTCTTAATTTCTGTGCTACAAACATAACTTAAAATTCTGGTAAATGATAAAGATTAAACATCGTTCCAAAAAGAGCGATGATCGAGAAAATAATCACGATACTTCCTATCACCTTATTGATGATAAGGATTCCATTAGTATCAAACTTACCTCTGATCTTATCGACGAGCCAAGTGAGTCCAAACCACCACAACAAGGCACCAAACATAATGCTCAGATATCCCATACCCATCTCTAGCGGCATATCCGGAACCACAAAGGCAAACTGTGCAAAGGTAGCCATAAAGAGAAACACGATGAGCGGATTACTCAAGGTAACCAGGAAAGCCGTAATTCCATTATGCCATAAAGTACCCTGCTTATTGCTCGACTTATGCATATTCTTCATCGGATCGCTCTTGAAACAATAGATTCCGAACACCAGCAGCAATACACTACCGAAAATCTGCAGGTAGAACTTGTTCTGCGCATTATTCACAAAGTCCATCACGAAACTCATACCTAGACCCGTGAAGAGTGCATATACGATATCACTGCACGCAGCACCAATGCCCGTGACGAACCCAAACCAGCGTCCCTTGTTGAGCGTACGCTGAATACAAAGAATGCCTACAGGCCCCATAGGGGCAGAGGCAATCACTCCGATGATAATTCCTTTGAATATAAAGTCAAGGATGTTTATCTCTATTGGAAATGCTAAACTCATTTTTCGTACATTATTCTATAACAGCGGGCAAAGTTACAAAAAAAAGGGCACATTTGCAATATTTTTGCCCAAAACTTCTAAAATTATACTTTTTTATACAAGAAAAAGTTGATATTTTCAAAAGGATTCATTATCTTTGCAGCATAAATAAACAATTCTAACTAATTTAAAAAGTAACATGACTGAAAATACATTAAAACCGTACGTTATTGGTTTAGACCTCGGCGGTACTAATTCTGTGTTCGGAATCGTTGATGCTCGTGGCGAAATCAAGGCAACAACAGCTATCAAAACTGGTGGTTATGATAAGGTAGATGACTATGTAAAGGCATCTGTAGAGGCACTCCAGCCAATCATCGAGACCGTAGGCGGTATCGAAAAGATCAAGGCAATGGGTATTGGTGCTCCTAATGGAAACTTCTATACGGGTGCTATCGAGTTTGCTCCAAACTTGGCTTGGGCTCACGATGGCGTTGTACCTTTGGCTGATATGTTCAGCAAAGCTCTCGGTATTCCTGTAGCTCTTACTAACGATGCCAACGCAGCTGCACTTGGAGAAATGACCTATGGTGCTGCTCGTGGAATGAAGAACTTCATTGATATTACCCTCGGTACAGGTGTAGGTTCTGGTATTGTCATCAATGGTCAGATGCTCTATGGAAGCGATGGTTTCGCAGGTGAGTTGGGTCATGTTATTATGGTTCCAGGCGAGGCTGGTCGTGTTTGCGGCTGCGGTAGAAGAGGCTGTTTGGAGACATATTGCTCTGCTACAGGTGTAGCTCGCACCGCACGTGAGTTCCTGGAGACAAGCGATGAGCCTTCTTTGCTCCGCGAGATGGATCCAGAGAAGATTACCTCTTACGATGTCAGCGTTGCTGCCAGCAAGGGTGATGCTCTGGCTAAGCGCATCTACGATTTCACAGGTAAGATGCTGGGTGAGGCTTGCGCTAACTTCGCAGCATTCTCAGCTCCTGAGGCATTCGTATTCTTCGGCGGTCTCACCAAGGCAGGTGACCTCTTGATGAAGCCTTTGAAGGAAGCTTACGACAAGAACGTGCTCAAGATTTACAAGGGCAAGGCTAAGTTCCTTGTTTCTACTCTTGATGGCAGTTCTGCAGCTGTACTTGGTGCAAGTGCTGTAGCTTGGGATTTATAATATTTGATTATATGTTCTCTTATTAGAGTTCATTATATAAAAAAGTAAAAAAGAGTTTGGTGTCCTTCAGGACATCAAACTCTTTTCTTTTAACAATCACCGCAATATCATACATTCAAGATGCAATGAAAAAGCTTTAGCCCCAAAGGACTAAAGCTCTAACCAATTCTGAATCATCTTTTTTCCATCAGGTGTCAGCACACTTTCAGGATGAAACTGAATGCCTCGAATATCATAATTCTTATGCTTGAGACCCATAATCTGACCATCATCACTTACAGCCGTAATATCCAGGCAATCAGGAAAACCACTTTTATCTACTACCCAGGAATGATATCTGCCAATCTCGATACGCTTAGGCAATCCTTCAAAAATAGGATCGTTACCAAACTGAGTACAAGGTGTAGCTACTCCATGATAAACCTCAGAGAGATTGGTTAGTTTAGCACCAAAAGCCTCACCAATAGCCTGATGACCTAGACAAACTCCCAGCATCGGTTTTCTGCCTGCATATTTTCTGATCACATCCATCAGAAGTCCAGCCTCCGAAGGAATACCTGGTCCTGGGCTCAATATGATCTTGTCGAAACGGTCAAGCTCCGACAACTGAAACTGATCGTTACGGAACACCGTCACTTCAGCATCCAACTCCTTTACCAAATGGGCAAGATTATAAGTAAAGGAGTCATAGTTATCTATGATTACTATTTTCATCTTATTAATGTTTAGAGTTTAATGTTTACTTGAAGCACATGAATTCTTCACTCTTCGTTCTTCATTTTTCACTACCTAAAGCTTCTCGGCAATATGAATTGCCTTAGTCAAAGCTCCCAGTTTATTATTACACTCTTCCAACTCATACTGGTCGTTACTCTTCGCCACAACTCCACTTCCAGCCTGGAACCAGAGTTCGCCATTACGGCTGATAAAGGTACGAATTACAATAGCCTGATTCAAATCGCCGTTCAGTCCTATGAATCCGATACATCCACCATAAGCACCACGATTGTGAGGCTCCAATTCTGAGATAATCTGCATCGCTCTCACCTTAGGCGCACCACTCAAGGTACCAGCAGGGAAAGTATCAATGAATTCCTTAATATGGTCAGCATTCTGATCCAATGTTCCGCTCACACGGCTCACCAGATGAATCACGTGACTATAAAACTGCATATCCTTATAAAAATCCACCTTCACATTGTGGCAGTTACGGCTCAAATCATTTCGTGCCAAATCCACAAGCATGACATGTTCTGCATTCTCCTTCGGGTCATTACGGAGAAATTCTGCAGCCTTTCTATCCTGTTCCATATCACCCGTTCGTCGGGTCGTTCCTGCAATAGGATCAATGAAAGCCTTCTCTCCTACAATACGATTATGAGTTTCAGGTGAAGAACCGAAGATACGGAAGCCACCAAAATCGAAATAGAAGAGATAAGGTGATGGATTGATGCTGCGCAAGGCACGGTAGAGCTTGAAGTCATCCCCTTCATAACGCTGCACAAATCTTCGGCTCACCACAATCTGGAACACATCGCCACGCATACAATGCTGGATACACTTGCGAATATTCGCCTTGTGCTCCTCATCAGTAAGAGTAGAGGTTGTTTCGCCTACCGGATGGAAATCATAAGGCTTCACATTTGCCTTGTTCACCGCCTTCATCAATGCATCCAACTCAGCATTGCCGATAGCCCTATTTGCCTCAAAAGCCTGATCATCATCAGCGGTTTCCTCTTCGCCATATCGTTCGCTCAAAGCGATAAGTTGCATCGTATTATTGAAATGATCGAACACGATGATGTCCTTATACATAATATAATAGATATCCGGCGCATCATTCTTTGCCATCGTGGTATCCTTTACAGGGATATTCTCGAAGTAGCGTACTGCATTAAAGGTCGTGAATCCATAAAGTCCACAGAAAATCTTCCCCTCTCCCTCTACATGAAAACTCTGGATGAACTCATTGAAAGCTTTCGAAATGGCGAGCTTACAATCTTCTCCCTTTCCTTCGCCAAAAGCTGGAAGTTGCTGTTTTTCAACACTGCCATCAGGATAAGTCTTGATAATCTCTCCATGACTCACGGCAATGCTAGCCAATGGATGTACACCTATGAAGGAACGGGAATTCTCAGAACCATGGTAGTCGCTACTCTCCATCAGAGCCGACTGGGGGTAAATATCTCTCAATCGCATATAAACTCCCACAGGCGTATAGAGGTCGGCGAGAATCGTGCGAGTTACTGTCGTATAATTAAACTTAGCCATTACTTCTCATTTCTAGTAAATCATTCCACATCATATTCTTTCAGGACTTAGAAATTTCCATATTCTCCAGCCATTTCCTTATGGCTCAAATAGGTTTCTACATCCTTGTCACCACGGCCAGAAACGGTCAAAACAACCACGTCGTCCTTCTTGAACTTCATTTTCTTCAAGGCAGCCACAGCATGTGCACTTTCAATGGCAGGTATGATACCCTCCATACGAGTCAGTTCATAACCGGCATAGATAGCCTCATCATCCTTGATGGCAAGTACATGACTTCTGCCTCTTGTTGACAAGTCTGCATGCATAGGTCCAATACCCGGATAATCCAAACCGGCACTGATGGTAAAGGCTTCCTCAATCTGTCCATCCTCTGTCTGCATCACAAGCGTACGGGCACCGTGAATGATTCCCTCTGTACCACAATGCATGGTTGCAGCCGTGTAATTGGTATCAATACCATGACCGGCAGCCTCAGCCAGATAGATCTGAACCCGTTCATCATCGATATAATGATAGATGGTGCCTGCAGCATTGCTACCGCCACCAACACAAGCGATGAGGTAATCAGGATAATCGCGGCCAATCTTCTCTTCCAACTGCCATTTCAGCTCCTCACTGATTACGCTCTGCATCTTTGCTACGATATCAGGATAAGGATGAGGTCCCATCGTAGAACCTACGATATAGAATGTATCCTGTGGATGACAGCACCAGTCACGGATAGCCTCTGAGCATGCATCACTCAAAGTCATATTGCCCGTACGGACAGGATTCACCTTGGCACCCAGCATCTTCATACGCTCCACATTGGTATGCTGGCGCTCCACATCGGTAGCACCCATAAAGATTTCACACTTCATATCCATCAAGGCACAGACGGTGGCAGTTGCAACACCATGCTGACCAGCACCGGTTTCTGCGATGATACGGGTTTTACCCATCTTCTTTGCCATCAGGATCTGACCGATGGTATTGTTAATCTTGTGCGCACCGGTATGATTCAGATCCTCACGCTTCAGATAGAGTTGGCATCCATACTTTTCGCTCATTCTCTTCGCAAAGTAAAGAGGTGAAGGACGGCCAACATAATCCTTCAGGAGCGCATAATACTCTTTTTTGAACTCCTCGCTCTCTATGATAGGCTTATAAGCCTCCTGAAGCTCAGTTACACACTTATATAAAATCTCAGGAACATAAGCTCCTCCGAATTTTCCAAAAAATCCTTTATCGTCAACTTGATACATCTTTCCTATAAAATTAAAAGGTTGAATTATTTTTTCAATGCTTCGAAAAGCAGGTCGAGTGCCTGGTCTGGATTGCCTACTTCATTGAGCAATGTCACAAACTTACTACCGATGATGGCACCTGCTGCGTTATCCTGTGCACTCGTAAGAGTCTGCTTGTTGCTGATCCCGAAACCAATCATACGAGGATTACGAAGATTCATAGCATTGATATGATTGAAATAAGCCAACTTAGCATCGCCGAAGCTACTCTGGGCGCCCGTAATGCTGGCAGAGCTGACCATATAGATAAAGCCGTCAGTATGTTCGTCGATGAATCGGATACGCTCCTCACTTGTCTCTGGGGTAATCATCATGATAACGCGGATATCATATTTGTCAGCAATAGGCTTTACCACTTTCAGATAATCATCAAATGGAAGATCAGGAATGATAGTTCCACTCACACCACTCTCTACACAACTCTGGAAGAATTTCTCAATTCCGTAGTGCATGATAGGATTCAGATAGCCCATCAGCACAAGTGGCAACTGCACTTCATTCTTGATGGCCTTCAACTGAGCGAAGAGCTTCTTTACGGTCATTCCATTCTTCAAAGCCTTAGTACCAGCACTTTGAATGACAGGTCCATCTGCCAGAGGATCACTGAACGGGATTCCTACCTCTATCATATCTATTCCCTTGCGCTCCATCGCCTTAATCACATCACCCGTTTCTTCGAGGGTTGGGCAACCTGCGCAGAAATACAAGCTCAAAAGCTTGCGGTCTTTATTGTTTGCAAACAATGCATTTATCTTATTCATAATACTCTTTTTAAATTTCTTTGTTTTCTATATTTTCAAGAAATGTATTCAACTTCTCCACATCCTTTAAGCCCGGCTTCAACTCGAATTTCGAATTCAGATCGATTCCGATACACTTTGGATGATGGAAGTTCCTGACTCTCTCTACATCCTCCGGCCCTATTCCACCACTCAAGATGAATGGAACATCGCCATCGTAATTCTCCAAAACCTGCCAATCAAACTGCTGACCACTTCCACCTACCGTTTTACACTTGGTATCGAAAAGGAAATAATCAACAGCGCCTACGTATTCCTTATATTTCTGGATATCCCCGGCTGTGGAAACGCTGATAGCCTTGATAACTTTCAACAAGCCATTCTGCTTATGAAGCAGTTCACAGAGTTCGCGGCTCTCATTTCCATGCAACTGCACGGCATTCAAATCAAACAGATGAATCTTATCAGAAATCAATCCAGCAGATTCATTGACAAAGACACCCACTCTGCAAACATTCTTATCTGCAGCCGTTCGATCCACAGATTGAGAAGCGAATCTCGGTGATTTGGGGTAGAAGATGAATCCCATCATATCCACCCCTAGCTGAGCCACCTTTTCTATATTCTCAGGCTCACACATTCCACAAACCTTTACTAACATCTGCCTATGATTTTAATTGATTGATAAATTGAGCGAGCGCCTCTCCAGGGTCAGCCTGTTTCATAAACTGCTCACCCATCAGGAACCCCCTGAATCCACCTTCTTCTCTTAATCTAAGAACAGTCTGGGGCTGGGAGATTCCACTCTCACTCACTCTGCATACATCCTTCGGAAGCATTTCGGACAGTCGGAAACTGTTTTCCACATCCGTCACAAAGGTTCCGAGGTTGCGGTTATTGATTCCGTACATATCCGGTTCCAACTCTGCATATTCGAAATCACGTTCGCCATGCATTTCCAAAAGAACCTCCAATCCCAGCTGATGAGCCATTCGCATCAGATTCTTGCATTCTTCCTTGGAAAGACAGGCAGCAATCAACAACACCGCCGAAGCTCCACAATATCGAGCCTGCAAGAGCTGATATTCATCTACCACGAAGTTCTTATATAATATAGGTAGAGTTACACCTACATGGCGAGCCTCCTGGATAAACTCATCATAGCCACCAAAGTAATCTATGTCTGTGAGGATACTCAGCGCCGTTGCCCCATTCTGCTGATAGCTTAGAGGAATGATACTGGCCTTTCCCTCTTCCTTGATCCATCCTTTGCTAGGAGATTTACGCTTGAACTCTGCGATGATTCCAGTCTCCGACTTCATCAACGCTTCCTTCATACTTCCACCCGGAACACATCCTTCATCCTCCTGCATCTTCTGCTCAGTGAGGGTAATCATCTGGCGGGGTTGGATAAAGCGTTTACGCTGTTCTATCTCGATTCTCTTGTGAGCGATGATTTCTTCTAAAATATCCATTTTCCTTAACTATTGAGTTCCACGAATTTCTTGAATGTAGCAAGAGCCTTTCCAGAATCAATGCTTTCGCGTGCAATCTCCACGCATTCATCGATGCTCTTCTTTCCCTTCTCCATCACCTGGATGCCGAAGGCTGCATTGGCGAGCACGATATTCTTCTGCGCTGGCAGGGCACGATTTTCGAGCACTGCATCAAAAATATCCTTTGCCTCCTGCTCGGTAGCTCCTCCTCTTACCTCTTCAGGCTTGGCAATCTCGAAGCCCAGGTCCTGTGGTTTGAAGATTCTCTCGTAATTGTTGGTAGTAACCTTGAAATCACTGGTAAGTGAAATTTCATCATAACCATCAATACTGTTTACGATTCCGTAATCTATGCCGATTTTCTGGTAAACCTGATTATAGAGACGCATCTGGTCGAGGTTGGCAACACCGAGCAACTGGCATTTTGGCTGACTAGGATTAACCAAAGGTCTCAGGAGATTGAAGACGGTAGGAAACTGAAGTGCCTTGCGGATAGGACCCACAAACTTCATTGCCTTGGCGAAAAGCTGAGCGTGAAGATAAACGATTCCAGCCTCATCGAGAGAACGGTTGAGTTTATCAAGATCATCAGTAAACTGTACTCCGTGATTCTTGATAACATTGGAAGCACCACTCACCGAAGTTGCAGCGAAGTTACCATGTTTAGCCACCTTATATCCTGCACCAGCAATGACGAAACAAGAGGTAGTAGAGATATTGAAAGTATTCTTGCGATCACCACCAGTTCCTACAACATCGATATATCGGTCACAATTGAGAATGGCAGGAACACCAGTCTCCAAAATACCATCACGGAAACCGAGAAGTTCATCTACAGTCACACCGCGCATCTGCAAACCAGTAAGCAGGGCTGTAATCTGTTCCTCGGGAAACTCACTCTGAGTAATTCCCAGGATAATATTCTTGGTCTCTTCACGGGTCAACTCCTCGTGGTTCAACATTCTGTTCAAGATATTCTTCATTTCCATAATCCTGTTCTCCTATATATTTTTATTTTGTTAATACTCTTTCAAGTAAGAATCATTTTCCGAAACTCCCCAGATATGTAAAAAGGGCCTGTCGTAAGTTACGGCAGGCCCTTAGTATATTTGGATTTGCATCCACACGGGTACTCGACTCACGACTTTCTAGATCTTGAGTTACGCCACCACCATGCTGTAGATACAAACGAGTTCATCATATTTTTAATTTTTTATTTTGTTTCTTTTAATTATAATTTGTTACTGGCATAGTCACTACAACTAACCGATTGCAAAATTACACTTTTTCTACGAAATAGCAAACTTTTTATCTAAAAAATAATCATTTTAACAGAAAAAAGTTATTTCCTTCTTATTTTTCTCTTTCTTTTTCCCCTTACACCTTATTATATATAAGTAATCGGAGTACTATTCACAAAAAAATATAAGCACCAGATATAATAAAACCACAAGGTCATCGTTTATGAATATATAAGCATCATGATGAGGAATCATTCCCATAACCGATGCCAATCAGAAACAGCATAGTATTAATCAATTCACAAAAAATATGCCTATGAAGCATTTATTTACTTCCGAAGAGATGAGACCATCTGCCAAGACCATCTATTTCATCAAACAGATGGCTTACACTTATCGCGCATTCAAGAAGAATGAATCTTGCAAGGCGTATTTCATCAACTGATTGCAACATATAATCAAAGTAAAGAAATAAAGATGAAGACAATGGTTTCCCCTTCTCTCCTCTCAGCCAATTTCATTGACTTGAAGAGCGATGTAGAAATGATCAATAAGAGTGAAGCAGACTGGCTCCACATGGACATTATGGATGGTGTATTCGTGCCCAACATCTCCTTCGGTTTCCCTGTATTGGAAGCCGTGGCGAAAGTTTGCACCAAACCTCTCGACGTACACTTCATGATTGTACACCCAGAGCAATACATAGAGCAAACCGCCAAGATTGGTGCCATGATGATGAATGTGCACTACGAGGCATGCACTCACTTACACCGTACTATCCAGCAGATTCATGCAGCTGGTATGAAGGCTGGCGTAACCCTCAATCCTTCTACTCCTGTAAATGTCCTGGAAGATATCATCTGCGATGTGGATATGGTGCTGCTGATGAGCGTGAACCCAGGATTCGGCGGACAGAAGTTTATAGAAAACACCATCAAGAAGGTACATCGCCTACGCAAGCTCATCAAGGAGAGTGGCAGCCATGCACTTATCGAGATAGATGGTGGTGTACAGGGTGAAACTGCCCCACGACTCGTACAGGCTGGAGCCGATGTACTGGTGAGTGGCAGCTACGTCTTCAAGAGTTCAGATCCTTGTGCAACTATTCACGATCTGAAAGAATTGAAAAAGGAAGAGGATTAAAGAATTTCGACCTGTATGGTTGAAATTACCCAATACGCCCTGAACCAACGATATAGAAGTAGCAAGAAGATTAAACTTCCCGCTGATAAAACAGCGGAAAGTTTAGTCAAGCTGCAAGCTGATGTGATAGTCCTTCGCCATACGACGTAGGTTATGAAGCGCATAACGCATACGTCCCAGACTCGTATTGATACTCACATTCGTCAATTCAGCAATCTCCTTGAAAGTCAATTGCTGATAGAATCTCATATATATGAGTTCCCGCTGGTTAGGAGGCAGAAAATCCACCAACCGTCTCACATCGCTCAACACCTGGTTGCGCACGATTTCCTTCTCCACAAAACTATCCGTCACAGCATCTCCCTTCAGACGAGAAAGATCATTATCGTTATGCTGGTCGGTAAAAAGCAGATTTTTGGCATCACGATAGCCATCGACAATTACATTGTGAGCTATACGCATAAGCCATGAGACAAACTTACCATTAGGCAAATATTGCCCATTCTGAAGTTTGACTATCGCCTTCACGAAAGTTTCCTGAAATATATCGTTCGCCAACTCTTCATCATGTACGACAAAGAGAATGTAAGAAAACAGCTTTACCTCACAGCGGGACAACAATAGGTCAAAAGCCTTATTGTCGCCCTCGACGTAAGCCAAGGCCAATTCTTCATCTGTCATTTGATTGAGTTTTCTCATTTCTTAATCCTTATTTTATCATTAAGTAAATGTCTAAATCGATAGGCGAATCTTTATTTGAAGTATTAATAATGTTAAATTTCACCGCAAAGATACACTTTTTTGTTAGAACAGCCAAATTTTTAACTAAAAAACTATCGGAAATATATATTTTATGTATCTTTGTAACCAAATACAACAAACAAAATTTTTATTCATTAATCTCTGAAACAAGCAATGAACCGATTATTCAAGACATTACTATTGTCTTTGCTCATTCCTGTATGTACACTACTCACCATGCATCTACGCATACAAGGCTACAGACTCGGACAGGGTCTCCGTCCACAGCTCATCAACTTCGTACGCAGCGAGCGCATCCTTATAAAAGATGTAACGAGTATTTCTAAATAAGAAGTCCCCCTCACTGCTCAACACGAGCCGCAAGGGAGACTAAAAGTTATGAGTAATCTAAATTCTAAGCTTACTTCTCTTCTGCAGCCTCAGCAGGCTTTTCTGCTGTCTTCTTGGCTGTAGTTCTCTTGGCTGGTGCCTTCTTGGCAGCAGTCTTCTTGGCAGCTGGCTTCTCAGACTTCGCTGCACGAAGCTTTGCTACCTCCTTCTCAATCTTCTCTATCTTAGCCTGGAGACGGGTAATCTCCTTGTCCTTCATCTCAATTTCCTCATCCTGGTTGGTGATGGTGGTAAGAAGACCCTCCAACTGATCATTATCTACATCAGCAGGATAGAGATCGTTTACTCGGTTGATGAAGTCACCCAGAATGTTCATATAGTTGGTGAATGCATCGAATGGGCTGGCGTAAATACCTCTGTCAAGACCTACGTTGCTAGGCTTGGTGGTCATGAAGCGGAAGTTATTGCTTGCCTGGAGATAATCCCAGTCCAGATTGATACGTGGATCATTGGCGATACGTACACGGTCAGCTACGCTATAAAGCTTGTTGAAAGCCTCGCGCTGCATTGGGTTACCGAGCCAGGAACTTACGTCACGCTCCTCATCTACCCAACTCAATGTATCAGGTACATTAATCTCGCCTACAGACTTGATCTTCTTGCAAATCTCTGTAGGAGTAGAGAAAGTAATGCCACGCTGCTTAGCGCACTCTGGCAAAGCCTTCATAAACTCAAGGATGTTGCTTGACAATGGCTGAGCAATACCAAGAGCCGACAACTCCATGAAGATATTGATAACCTGTTCCTCCTCTGGGAATGAAGCAATATCGTTCATATAGTTATCTGCGAAGAGTGGATAACCCTCCCAGTCGCTGTTGGCGAAGCGCAAAGAGATATCATCGCTCAGACGTACATCACGAAGCAAGAGCTTGAGCTTTGGATTCATCGCACAGTGATATACATAATGTGGTGACTTCCAACCCAACACGTGCTTTGCACCCTCGGTAAGCATACCCACGAAGTCCATATCAGCTACAGTAGCACCAATCTCATCGCTGTAGATGAGAGAAGAGTTGCGGAGAACGGTAGGCTTCTTGCCAAAGTACTCTTCAATCTTTGTACACTGGCGCTTCACCTCTGACTTGAAGGTCTCCTCGTTGACGAGAGAAGAAAGACCATGAGAATAAGGCTCTGCGAGGAACTCTACACAACCGGTCTGGTTCAATTCCTGCAACTTCTCCAAAACCTGAGGAGCGTGAAGCTCCAACTGCTCCATACCCACACCAGAGAGCGAGAAGGCAACCTTGAAATACTGACCGCTCTTCTCAATCATCTCCTGGATAGCATTGAGTGCAGGCATGTAAGAGCGCTCTGCGATGTCGTTGATGCTACGCTCATTCTCATAATCATCATAGTAATAATGATCAGTACCGATGTCGAAGAAGCGGTAGCGTTTCAGATGGGTAATCTGATGTATCTCGAAATATAAACAAATTGTTTTCATACTTTGAACTTTAAATTTTGAACTTTGAACTTTATGATTAGCCCTTTAACATTAAACATTACTTCCATCCCAAAGTCTTGAGATAGAGATCTTTGATGCGGGCTCCCACTTTCTCCCAAGTAATCTGATCTACTTCCTTTCTGCCTTCCTCTGAGAGATAATCGAAGAGACTCTCGTTGTGGCAGATGCTGTAGATAGCATCGGCAAGGGCATGGATATCCCAGTAATCTACCTTGATACAGTTGGTGAGGATTTCACCGCATCCACTCTGCTTGGAGATGATAGTAGGTGTACCACACTGCATAGCCTCAAGAGGAGAGATACCGAATGGCTCACTCACGGATGGCATTACATATACATCACTATCCTTCAGGCACTCATATACCTGCTTTCCTCGCATGAAACCAGGGAAGTGGAAACGGTCGGCAATACCTCTTTCGGCTGCCAGATAAATCATCTGATCCATCATATCGCCCGAACCTGCCATGCAGAAACGCACGTTGCGGGTACGATGCAATACCATGTTGGCTGCCTCTACGAAATACTCAGGCCCCTTCTGCATGGTGAGACGACCCAGGAAGGTTACCACCTTCTCCTTGCCCTTACGGTCTGGGCGTGGGATGTCCTGCCACTCCTGCTTCAGTGGATACACCGCATTGTGCATGGCAAAACACTTGCGTGGATCCTGGTGATACTGGTTGATCACGGTCTGACGGGTCAACTCAGATACACACATGATGCAGTCGGCATTATCCATACCGTCCTTCTCGATAGCATATACGGTAGGGTTCACCTTACCACGGCTACGGTCGAAGTCGGTAGCATGTACATGGATGCACAAAGGCTTGCCACTCACTCGCTTGGCATGGATACCAGCAGGGAATGTCAACCAGTCGTGGGCGTGGATAATATCAAATTCTTCGCTACGGGCTACAACGCCAGCGATGATGCTGTAGTTGTTGATCTCGTCGTGGAGATTAGATGGATAACCGCCGGCAAAATCCATACAGCCGAGGTCATTCACGTTCATATAGTTAAAGTCGGCATAGATGTGGTCACGGTAGCGGAAATAGTCATCAGGATTCATGATGTTGCCCACACGCTGCTGCACATAGTCATGATTGACGTCGCGCCAGGCGATAGGCACACTGTTCATAGCCACAAATTTACATGCACTGCGGTCCTCATCACCGAAAGGATGAGGCAGACACAATGTAATATCGACATCTCCCTGGGCATGCAAGCCCTGGGTGATACCAAAGTTGGCAGTAGCCAAGCCACCAAATACGTGAGGAGGATACTCCCATCCAAACATTAATACTTTCATATAGCGTCCTCCTTATATTAATATTGATACTTTTCTAGTAATTCGAGCGCACGGAGAATCTCTGCCACGTTCATGGCGAAAGATATGGCGCCTCGACCTGAGAATGGTGGGTTGCCATCGAAGAGCTCACTGATAGTACCAAGGCAGTGATAAGACATTTCATCGTCATAACCTACCATCTGGCGCTCTACGAAACTCAAGCGGGTACGCTTGTAGAGTTTCAAGCTTGCCTCCATATAGAAACCACCCAGCCATGGCCATGCTGTTCCCTGATGGTAAGCATAGTCGCGCTGTGTCTGAGGACCTACATAGATAGGGTTGTAACCGCCACTCTTAGGTGAGAGTGAGCGCAATCCCTTAGGTGTAAGGAGTTCGCGGGTACAGATATCGAGTACCTTCTTCTTCTGGTCTTGCGACAATGGAGAATAATCGAATGCCACTGGGAAGATCATATTTGGTCGAACACTCCAATCCATCATATTGCCATCTACATAGTCGTAGAGATAGCCATACTCATTGAGGAATGTATCAACGAACGACTTCTTGGTCACCTCAGCCTGAGCCAGCAATTCCTGCTGTGCATCCTCTTCGCCAGCAGTTCCTGCCAAAGCTGCACAGAAGCACAAAGCGTTATACCACAAAGCATTGAACTCTACGATATATCCGGTACGAGGCACTACAGGGCGGCCATTAGCCGTAGAGTTCATCCAGGTCACAGCCTTGTCCTTACCATTGGTATAGAGCAAGCCGTTCTCCATCAACTCCAGGTTAGGGTGCTTGTTGTCTCTGATGAAATTGATGACATCCTTGATAAACTGACCATACTTCTTGTAGCACTCCTCCTTAGAGGTCTCCTTGGCATACTGCTGGAGAGCCCAGATAGCCCAAAGAGGCACGTCAGGCATCTCGATTTCAGTAATATGAGTGGTAAGAGGCTTACCCTCCATGAACTCATAGTATCCGCGCATGGCTGTCTGCATCACAAGTTCGAAGTAATCATTCTCCTCGATAGAGAGAGTAAGACCTGGGAGCGAAATGAATGTATCACGGGCACGGCACTTGAACCATGGATAACCAGCCTGAATGTAGCGGTCGTCGTTCTTTTCACGGCGATGGAACTGATGTGCAGCATTCACCAGGCAATGGAAGAAATTATCGCGAGGTGCACGTTCATCCACCTCTTTGTCAAAGAGTTTCTTCAAGCCGGTAGTCTTGATTTCAGATGTAGCTGCAGCAAAGACGATAGACTCGCCTTTCTTGATATCCATCTCGAAATATCCTGGCACATAGAGGTCTTCATTAGAAGCATAACCTCTCTCCTGCTCCTTAGGATATTCCACACCACGATACCAATCTGGACAGAATTTAAACTCGTTCTTCTTTGAGAACTGCATGTAGAGGTCTGGATAACCAGCATACATACATGTCTTAATTCCGTTGTCAACACCAGAGTAGTCACGAGATGCGGTTGCATTCTCATGGGTAAACTGACGCACGCTGCGGAACGCCAAGAAAGGACGGAAACGAAGTGTTGTGGCAGAATGACCGTCAACCAGCGTATAGCGGATCAGGATTCGATCTTCATAATGCTGGAAGACTACCTCTTTCTTGAGAATCACACCACCCACGCGATAAAGTGTAGTAGGCACCTTATCGCAATCAAACTCACGAATGTACTTGTGGCCCAATGGACTGAAGTTGTTGCCCTGGTACTTATGCAGACCAAGATTGAATTCAGCACCATGCTGAATCACCGTAACATCCAGAGAACTCAGGAGAACATGATTGTCGTCGTCCAGTTCAGGAACCGGTACAACCAGAAGTCCGTGGTACTTACGGATATTACAGTCCACTATCGTTGAGCACGAATATGCGCCCGAACGATTAGTCCTTAACAACTCTTTCGGCAATGACTCTTGTAAGTTGGTCATCAGGGCCTTTTCGAATTTTAGATAACTCATAGATCTATATTAAGGTTTTAATATTTGTTGACTATATTTATTGCATTCAAAGGTACGGCTTTTTTGCGGGAAGACAAAGGAAAAAGTGACACATTTTTAGAAAATCTTACTTTTGTATGTTTTAAAACATATTTTTAGCGTTTTTTATTGAGTTATATCAAAAAAAATGTGTAATTTTGCAGCCGATTTAACGAACTAGTGCATAAATAGAAGAACGATAATGGTTGAAAAGAAGAAAGATGCGAATAAAGCTAAGGTAGCTCGGGAGATTTCGAAAATATGGGGCGGACTCGAGAGCGACCAGATTGCAACATTGAAAGAACATGTTGAAATCACCAAATACAAGAAAGGAGAAATGATTTATCAGTGCGATGAAACTCCCACTGAAGCAATGTGTCTTCTCACTGGCAAAGTGAAGATATTCAAGGATGGCATCAACGGAAAAAGCCAGATTATCCGCGTCATCAAGCCGAACGAATTCTTCGGATTCCGTGCTTATTTCGCAAACGAAATCTACAAGACTGCAGCACAGGCTTTGGATACTTGCACCGTAGCCCATTTTCCACTGCCCGTACTGATGAAGCTGCTGCAGAAAAGCTACAAGATCGGACACTACTTCATCAAGTACCTGAGTGTAGAGATTGGAAAATCAGACGACCGTACTGTCAATCTCACCCAGAAGCACATCCGTGCCCGCCTCGCCGAAGCACTTCTGTTTCTGCATGATTCATACGGACTGGCTAAAGACGGAGTCACACTGGACTGCAGCCTGAGTCGTGAAGACCTCGCTAACATATCCAATATGACAACGAGCAACTGCATCCGCACACTCTCTGCCTTTGTATCAGAAGGTCTGATAGAAACGAATGTCAGAAAGATCAAGATTCTCAATGAAGAGGAAATCAAGAAAATAGCAAAAGGATAAAAGCCACAACATAACCAATGAGGGTGAGTTCTAACCGTAGAACTCACCCTCATTGGCGTTTATGCAGGAATCAGGAAGTTGATGACTTCCTGAATTACAGTTATCTTATAAGAACCCACAGGCGTATTCATCAATCTTCCATCAATGCCAATCAAGGCATGAGAAGCCTCCTCTACCTCCACCTCGCGGGTACGGTAAGGATGCACACTCTTATGATTCAGGAACTTTCCCTTTACAAAGAGATAAATACCCTCAAAAAGCTGGGTCATTTGCGGATGATAAACCACAGAGACATCCAGTAACCCATTATACGGCACGGCATTCGGCGTCTGACCATAACCAGCCGCATTGCCTACACACATCGTCATCACTCTGCGCTTGATGACATCAGAATTGATCTTGATATGCATCTTGTAGTCGAGACGCTGGAAAATCATCAGAATGAACGAGAAGATGAAAGACAGCGTACGGGAACCGAAGACATGACGGGTCTGGCGACGCAGATTCATAATCGCAGCTATGAGTCCGATGTTCACACAGTTGAGGAAATAGCGCAAGCACTTCTCCCCCTTCTTGCTGGTGTACCGGATACATCCCAGGTCAATCTTTCTCACCCTGCGCTTCTTGAGCCAAGCCACCGTCTGCTCCACATTACTGTCATCGAATCCCCAGAAACGGGCGAAATCATTCATCAATCCATTAGGAATCACTCCCAACGCCACTTCATTACGCTCGGAAGCATCCATCTGCATCAGGCAATTGACGGCATCATTGAGCGCAGAATCTCCGCCAACAATCACTATCGTCTTATAGCCATTGTTGACAAACATCTTCACCAGTCGCTCTACGCTTTTCTGGTTTTCGCTCTGCACAAAGTCGTAATCCACGCCCTGCTGCCTGAGCACCTTTTCTATCTTCTCCCAGCGTTTGGCACTGCGCCAACCGCCACGGGGACAATACAGGAGCCCCCACTTATTTTCATTCACTGCCATGATTTTTACTTTGAACTTTTAACTATCTCCAGCACCTGCTCCACTTTCTGTTCCATCGGCTGCAGAGCATCTATCCAATGAATGGTAAAACCTCTTCTCTCCATACCGCGGAACCAGGTCATCTGGCGCTTGGCAAACTGATGGATGGCTATCTCCAGACCTCTGAACATTTCATCATAGGTGGTTTTACCAATCACATATTCGGTGATAAACTTATATTCCAAACCATAATAGATAAGGTTTTCTGCAGGAATTCCCCTGTCTAGCAAACCTTTGATTTCATCTACCATTCCTTCCTGGAGTCTCTGCTTCAGCCTTCGGGTAATCTTTTCTCTACGGGCATCACGATCGATACTGACACCTATAATAAGCGAATCTACCGCAGGCAATTCCCGTTCCGGCATAGGATGCTCCAGATTATAGGTTTCTATTTCGATAGCCCGGATAGCTCGCTGTGCGGTATCCACATCTGTGCGATTGTGCATATTGGAACCCGTCTTAGCCTTCAGCTCTTTCAGCATCACCGTAAGCTCATCCAGGCTCTTATCAGCCAGCCGGTCTCTCAACTCCTGATTCTGTGGTACAGGCGAAAGATGATATCCCTTGAGCACAGACTCGATATACAGTCCTGTTCCGCCGCACAAGATAGGCAGCACACCCCGTTTCTGGATATCGAGATAGGCATCATAGAAGTCTTGCTGATATTCAAAGAGGTTATACTTGGTTCCCGGTTCGCAGATATCTATCAAATGGTAAGGTATCAACTTGCCGTCCACGGTATAATCTTCCAGGTCTTTTCCCGTACCGATGTCCATGCCACGATACACCTGGCGACTATCGGCGCTGATAATCTCCGCCCCCTGGGTAATTCCACCCCACGACGCAGCATCCAAGCTGTTGATCTTGGAAGCAAGCGCTGCGGCAAGGCTCGTCTTTCCGCTCGCAGTAGGACCTAATATGGTAATCATCGTCTGTTTCATGCCGCAAAGATAAAGGAAATAATTGATAATACAAAATAAAACGAAAAGAAATTCTCACATCAAGACAATCTGAGATAGAAAAAAAGCCGCCCAGCATCAGAAATGCTGGGCGGCTATATTTCTTAATCGTTAAGAGGCAACGAATTAACCGTTGTGCTTCTTCATGATCTTGATCAACTCAACAACCTTGTGTGAGTAACCAATCTCGTTGTCATACCAAGAAACAACCTTAACGAAGTTGTCTGTCAAGTAAACACCTGCGTTAGCGTCGAAGATAGATGTCAAAGCGCAACCCAAGAAGTCAGAAGAAACAACAGCATCCTCTGTGTAACCGAGTACACCCTTCAACTCACCCTCAGAAGCAGCCTTCATTGCAGCGCAGATAGCCTCCTTAGAAGCAGCCTTCTTCAAGTTAACTGTCAAGTCAACAACAGATACGTCCAAAGTAGGAACACGCATAGAGATACCTGTCAACTTACCGTTCAACTCAGGGATAACCTTACCTACAGCCTTAGCAGCACCTGTAGAAGAAGGGATGATGTTACCAGCAGCTGCACGGCCACCACGCCAGTCCTTCATAGATGGACCGTCAACAGTCTTCTGTGTAGCAGTTGTAGAGTGAACAGTTGTCATCAAACCTGTCTCGATACCGAAGTTATCGTTCAATACCTTAGCGATAGGAGCCAAGCAGTTTGTTGTACAAGAAGCGTTAGAAACGATCTTCTGACCATTGTACTTGTCAGTGTTAACACCGCAAACGAACATATCAGCCTGGTTACCGTTAGCGTCAGCCTTAGAAGGAGCAGAAAGTACTACATACTTAGCACCAGCCTTCAAGTGCTTCTCAGCCTTGTCGTAAGCGAGGAAGAGACCTGTAGACTCAACTACGTACTCAGCACCAACCTCATCCCACTTCAAGTTCTCAGGATCACGCTCAGCAGTAACACGGATGTGGTTACCGTTTACGATCAACTCGTTCTTCTCAACGTCAGCCTCGATAGTACCGTCGAACTGACCGTGCATTGTATCATACTTCAACATGTAAGCCATGTAATCAACTGGGCACAAGTCATTGATAGCTACTACCTGTACTTCCTTTGCGTTCTCAGCCTCAACTGTAGAACGGAATACGAAACGACCGATACGGCCAAATCCGTTAATACCAATCTTAATCATTGTTCTAATATTTAAATTAAAAGTTTAATAATTATATCTTTTAAGCTATCAAGCGAATCCGAAGGAGCTGATAACACCTTTTTTCATCCCTATCAAGCATTTTTTCTTCTTTTCGAGCGCAAAGTTACAAAAAATTTTCTAACTTTGCATACGAATAGAGTATTAAATAAGTTAAAAAAGGGCGATAGAACTCGAATATTACCTATTTTTAGCACTTTAAGATGCCATACTGACAACTCCATATAGCAAAATGCAATTATTAAAAGGAAGTAGAATATGACACCAGAAGATAAAGTGAAAGTTGCGGCTGAAACTTACACCTTATTATATTAAGGGGAAAAAGCTTCATCGCACACTGAAAGGCAAAAAATGGATCATTTCAAGGGAAGTATTAATCATTATAAACATCAAAGACTATGGGTAAATTTTTGAATGAATTCAAGCAATTCGCCATGCGTGGCAACGTGCTCGACATGGCAGTCGGTGTGATCATCGGCGGTGCTTTCGGCAAGATCGTAAGTTCTGTAGTAGATGATATCATCATGCCTCCTATCGGATGGCTCATTGGTGGCGTCAACTTCTCCGACCTCAAAGTCACTCTTCCATCAGTAGAGGTGATCGGTGGCGAGAAGCTTCAGGCGGCAACCATCAACTACGGTAATTTTCTCCAGACCACTCTCGACTTCCTCATCGTTGCCTTCTGTGTATTCATGCTCATCAAGGTAGTGAACAAGGTTACCGCCAAGAAACAGGAAGAGAAGCCTGCTGAAGCTCCTAAGGCTCCAGAGCCTACCCAGGAAGAGAAGCTTCTGACAGAGATTCGCGATTTGCTGAAAGAGCAGAAGGGATAACCACTGTTTTTTCATGGCAGGATAAAAAAAGAAGACAGGAGTGAGAGGATATGAATACTACTATCAAGACTTGAGAAGAATTCTATCCAAGCCACTCCTACCCTTCCTTAAAGAAAAATATTTTTTTCCTTAAGGGTTT
The DNA here is from genome assembly GCF_003473645.1 of Prevotella sp. AM23-5. Lineage (NCBI taxonomy): Bacteria > Pseudomonadati > Bacteroidota > Bacteroidia > Bacteroidales > Prevotellaceae > Prevotella > Prevotella sp. AM23-5. The sequence continues at coordinate 81,368 of NZ_QUCG01000001.1, forward strand.
TTATTTTTTTCCTTAAGGGAAAATATATTTTTCTTTAAGGGTGGATTTCTATATATAATATAAGGTATAAAAGAAAAAGAGCCACATTTACTCCCCTACTTTTGAAAAAAACGCACATTTTTTCACGTTTATTAGAAAAAACTTTCATTTTTACTTGCTTATTAGATATATTTTTTGTAATTTTGCCCCGATTAAAGACTTAAGTTGAGATTCTAAATCTTAATAAAACATCAACTCTTAACATAAACAATATGAGTAAGAACATGAAACCTAAAGACCAAATGAAGACAGCGTTGCTGATTTGTGCGCTGACTTCCATGTCTCCTGCGTTTGCAAATGGTACTATGGTAAAAGCAGACAACTTGAACCGCCCTACCACCAGCATCCAACAGCAGAAGAAAGTAGCAACAGGACGTGTTGTTGACAATCAAGGCGAACCTCTTATCGGTGTTACCGTGATGGAAGTTGGCACGTCCAATGGAACAGTAACCGACCTAGACGGAAATTTCTCCCTCAGTCTGAAAAACCCTAATGGCAAGATTACAATTTCCTACATCGGCTTCAATCCACAGACTCTTACAGCTGCAAGCAACATGCAGATTACCATGAAGTCTGAAGACAAGGAGCTCAATGAAGTTGTAGTTGTAGGCTACGGTACACAGAAGAAGGTGAACCTCACCGGTTCTGTATCATCAGTAGATAGCAAGGCTTTGGAAAGCCGTCCTATCCAGAACGTACAGAGTGGACTCCAGGGTATGATGCCTGGTGTTACCATCAGCGGTACCAATGGTGCTCCTGGTATGGATTCAGGTAGCATCAACGTACGTGGTGTGGGAACCCTCAACTCTTCCTCTCCTTATATTTTGATTGATGGCGTAGAGTCAGGTACCATGAGTAGCCTCGACCCTAACGATATCGAGAGCATCTCTGTATTGAAGGATGCTGCTTCTGCTGCCATCTATGGTTCCAAGGCTGCCAACGGCGTTATCCTTATCACTACCAAGCGTGGTAAGAGCGGTAAGCCTCAAGTTTCTTATAATGGTTATGTGAGTATGCAGAATCCAACTAGTTTGGTTGACCGTCTGGATTCATACGAGTATGCCCACATGCTGAATGATGCGCTCGAAAGCGAGGGCAAGGCTAAGAAATTTACCTCTGAAGAGGAAATCAATGCACTCCCTAATACCGATTGGTACGACCTGGCTTACAAAACAGGTTCTTTGCAGCACCACAACGTAAGCGTAAACGGTGGAACAGAGAACGTAAACTATCTGGCATCTGTAGGTTATCTGAAGCAGTCGGGTATCTTGCCTCATGCTGGTCGTGAACAGATAAACGGCCGTACAAACCTGGAGATGAAGATTAACAGCCGCCTTACAGCCCGCCTGAATCTCGCTTACATCAAGAACGATTATACCGACCCTTCTTCTGCATACGCAGGTGGTGGTTCTGACCAGATCATCCGTCAGCTCAACTTGATTTCACCATGGATTACCGCTCGTTATGACGATGGTACATGGGGAACCATTTCTGACGGTAGCCCTATTGCATGGCTCGACAACGATCTGAAGGTATATCGCCGCAATACCAACTTCACAGGTCTCTTCGGTGTTGATTACAAGATTCTTGACGGCTTGACAGCTAAGTTGAGTGCATCTTATGTAAACGACAACCAGAACTACGACTACTTCCAGAAGTTCTTCGTTTACAATGCGAACAAGAAGACCGATCCAAATTTCCACGATGAACGAGTATATAAGTGGGAACGTAAAACCTTCGAAGCATTGCTGAACTACAACAAGACCTTCGGACAGCATACCGTTGGTGCTTTGGCAGGATGGCATGCAGAGGCTTACGACTATAAGTATTGGTACACTTACCGCAAGAACTTCCCTAACAATAATGTGACCGATATCAATGCGGGTGATGTATCTACCCAGCAGGCACAGGGAAATACCCGTGAGTTGAATATGCTTTCATGGTTTGGTCGTGTTAACTACGACTTTGCAGGCCGTTACCTCTTCGAGGCTAACCTCCGTGCCGATGCATCCAGCCGTTTCGCAGATGGTCATCGTTGGGGTTACTTCCCATCATTCTCTGCAGGATGGCGTGTAAGCGAGGAAGCTTTCATGGAGGGTACCAAGTCTTGGCTCTCTAACTTCAAGATTCGCGGATCTTGGGGTCAGTTGGGTAACCAGGAGGCTTTGAGCGACTACTATCCAGCTATCAATACATACAGTATCAACGCCAAGTATGCATTCGACGGCAAGGTAACATCTGGATACTACCAGAGTTCATACAAGATCAACACCATCACTTGGGAAAAGGCGACCACATGGGGCGTAGGTGTTGACCTGGGATTCCTCGACAACAAGATTACTGCATCTGTTGATTACTATAACCGTCTTACAGATGGTATCTTGATCTCTGTAGATGCTCCTTACGAGTTCGCTTTGGGTAGCTATCTTGACAATGTGGGTCAGATGCGCAACCAGGGTGTCGAGATGAGCCTCAACTACAACGATAAGTTTGGTGAGGTGACAGTAGGCGCAGGCTTGAATGTTGCATACAACAAGAACAAAATCGAGAGCATGCCTGGTAAGGGATACGTAGGTACTGGCTACAATCAGCGCAACGCTACGGGTCAGGAGTTCAACAGCTACTATGTATATAAGGCTGACGGATTCTTCCAGTCAGATGCTGAAGCAGAGGAATACATGAACAAATATTGGCCAGCAGACGGTTCAAAGGGTGCTTGTCCTTTCAGTGGTGGCAAGTTCAAGGCTGGTGACTTGAAGTATGCCGATATCAATGGTGATGGCAAGATTGATGCCGAGAACGACCGCTTCTATGCAGGCAGTTCTGTTCCTCGCTGGACCTTCGGTCTGAACCTGAACGCAGCTTGGAAGGGCTTTGACCTCTCTCTGTTCTTCAACGGACAGTTTAAGGCTTACCGTTACTTCGATGCATACGAGGTAGAAGGTGCTTTTGTTGGTGACAGCTCTCACCCAGCAACCATCTGGAGAGACTCTTGGACTTACAACAAGTCAAATCCTAAGATGCCACGATTGTTTACTGACACAAACTCTCCTAGCTCTTCACGTAATGTAATCTCTACATTCTGGCTCAAGAATGTATCTTACTGCCGTTTGAAGAACTTGCAGTTGGGTTATACACTTCCTAAGTCGGCACTTGAATTCCTTCATGTCAACAAGGTACGTGTTTACTACTCTTGCGAGAATCTGTTCACAATCGACAATCTCGACATCAACGTGGATCCAGAGGCAACCAGTCAGCGACTCAGCTCTTATCCATTGCTCCGCACTCACTCATTCGGTTTGAGCGTAACATTCTAATAACTTAAAAAGGATATTATCATGAGAAATCTTAAGAAATATATATTCATCGGCATGACCGCCCTCTTGGCAACCTCATGCTCCGATTTCCTCGATACAGCCCCAAAGGATGCACTTTCACCTGTCAGCACCTGGCAGACTCAGGAAGACGCAGACAAGTTCCTCGTTGGCTGTTACAACAACTGGCAAGACCAGTACAACTCCGGTTGGGGTTGGGATGGCTTCCTCCTGTATTGGGATGGTACAAGTGACTTCGGTTACGACCAGTTCCCTTGGGAGGGTTATACAGCCATCGGTAATGGTACCTTGACCGCATCCAGCGGTAGAGACTGGTACGACTTCTCACGCATCCGTCGCGTCAACGAGCTGTTGGCTAATGTGGATAAGTGTAACATGCCAGAAGCAGCCAAGAAGGATATCAAGGCTCAGGCTCGCTGGATCCGCGCTTACCGCTACTTCCTGATGAACTGGAACTATGGTGGTGTGCCTCTCATCGAAAGCTATGCTACTGCAGAGGAAGCGATGGTACCTCGTAATACCGAGCAGGAGGTGAAGGAGTATATCGAAAAAGAACTCGACGAGTTGGTAAACGATATCAATGTAACTCCTGCAGCCCGTGGTCGCATCGCCAAGGGTGCAGCTTTGGCTCTCCGTATGCGCGAGGCTCTCTATTATGGAGACTATGCTACTGCTAAGGATCGTGCTGAGAAGATCATTGCATTGAACCAGTATGAGTTGGACAACAACTATGCTAACCTGTTCAATGTAGCAGGTCAGGATTCCAAGGAAATCATCCTTGCCGTACAGGCTGTAGAAAACGACTACTATAACGATGTGATTGGCCGTATGTACAACAATGCCGATGGCGGTTGGTCTTCTATCGTTCCTAGCTACGGTTTGATCGACACCTACGAAATGGCAAACGGTTTGACCAAGGACGAGCCAGGTTCAGGCTATGATCCTGCTCACCCATTCAACAACCGCGACCCTCGTATGGCGATGACAGTCATCTATCCTGGTTGTGACTACATCAATGGTAATGGTCAGGAAGCTATCTTCAATACACTCGACAAGACGATTGATGGTGCTGCCAACGCCAACTATTATCTCGCTGCCAACAACAGTTCAAAGACTGGTTTGACATGGGGTAAGTACTTGGCACCTATGAACCAGTATGCAGACATCTGGAACACCACTTGCCAGCCTATCGTCTTCCGCTATGCAGAAGTATTGCTTACTTACTGCGAGGCAGAGAATGAATTGAACGGTCCTTCTGCACAGGTTTACACCTATCTGAATATGGTTCGTAACCGTGTAGGTATGCCTGATGTAGATGAAGCTAAGTACAATACCAAGGAGAAGCTTCGTGAATTGATTCGTCGCGAGCGTGGTGTTGAGTTCGCAGGTGAGGGTATCCGCCGTGCAGATATCTTACGCTGGAAGGATGCCAGTGGCAAGATGTTGGCTGAGACTCTGTTGAACTGCACATTGGAGCGCCGTGTAGGTACCGTGAGCATGGATAAGTCTGTGGCTCCTGGTATGCGTGCCACTATTAATGTGAATGCAACAGCAGCAGACAAGAAGATTGAGGATCGTGTATTCAAGACCACCAACCGTTATCTCCCTATCCCACAGGGTGCACGTGATGCTAACCTGCAGTTGAAGCAGAACGACGGTTATTAAAAACAAAAAGTACTGAGTACAACATTACCAAGAAGTACTCAGTACTTATCAATAATAAAAAAGACCACCATCTGAGTTGAATATCCAACTCAAATGGTGGTCTTTTTACATAGATGTGGGTAAGGAAATTTCCTCAGCCCATCATCAGGATATTATTCCCACTCAATTGTCGAAGGTGGTTTTGAAGAGATATCATAGCAAACGCGGTTAACACCCTTTACCTTATTGATAATCTCGTTACTTACCTTAGCCATGAAGTCGTATGGGAGATGTGCCCAGTCGGCAGTCATCGCATCAGTACTGGTTACGGCACGCAATGCAACCGGGTGCTCGTATGTACGCTCATCACCCATCACACCTACTGAACGGACGGTAGAAAGCAATACGGTACCAGCCTGCCAAATCTGATCGTAGAGAGAAACCTCAATCTCGCCATTCTGCATGTCAGCAGGAACACCGGCAGCCAGGACGCGGCGAGCTTCCTCACCACTCAACTTCACCTTATACTCACGCAAGCCACGGATATAGATATCATCTGCATCCTGAAGAATGCGTACCTTCTCTGGAGTGATATCACCCAAGATTCGGACAGCCAAACCAGGACCAGGGAATGGATGACGGGTAATCAGATGCTCAGGCATACCCATAGAGCGACCTACTCGACGAACCTCGTCCTTGAACAACCATTTCAAAGGCTCGCACAACTGAAGGTTCATCTCCTTAGGAAGACCACCTACATTGTGATGGCTCTTGATTACCTTACCAGTGATGTTCAAACTCTCGATACGGTCTGGATAGATAGTACCCTGAGCCAACCACTTGGCACCAGTCTGCTTCTTAGCCTCAGCATTGAAAACCTCCACGAAGTCGCGGCCGATAATCTTACGCTTCTCCTCAGGATCAGTAACACCAGCCAAATCTGCAAAGAATTTCTCTGATGCATCAACACCGATAACATTCAAGCCCAAGCACTTGTAATCCTCCATAACATCACGGAACTCATTCTTTCTGAGCATACCGTGATCTACGAAGATACAGGTGAGGTTCTTGCCGATAGCCTTGTTCAAGAGAACAGCAGCTACACTGGAATCAACACCACCAGAAAGACCCAAGATAACCTTGTCGTCGCCCAACTGCTCCTTCAACTCAGCTACTGTAGTCTCAACGAAAGAGTCAGCACTCCAATCCTGCTTGCTACCGCAGATATCTACCACGAAGTTCTTCAGAAGCTGTGTACCCTGCAAAGAGTGGAACACCTCTGGGTGGAACTGTACAGCCCAAACAGGCTGCTTGGTAGAAGCATAAGCAGCATACTTCACATTGGCAGTAGAAGCGATGCACTTATAGTCCTCAGGAATAGCTGTGATGGTATCACCATGACTCATCCAAACCTGAGAGTTCTCGATGAATCCCTTGAACAAAGGGTTCTCCTTGTCGAACTGCTCCAAGTTAGCACGACCATACTCACGGCTGTCAGCAGCTTCCACCTTACCACCCTGGGCGTAAGAGAGGAACTGAGCACCGTAGCAGATGCCAAGCACAGGAATGCGGCCAATAAACTGGCTCAGATCTACCTTGAAAGCTTCCGGATCATGAACGGAATAAGGGCTACCGCTCAAGATGACACCAATCACAGATGGGTCATCCTTTGGAAACTTGTTGTAAGGCATAATCTCGCAGAAGGTATCAAGCTCACGAACACGACGGCCAATCAGCTGTGTGGTCTGTGAACCGAAATCCAAAATAATAATCTTCTGTTGCATATTGTCTAATTTATAATTTATAATTTACAATTCATAATTCTTTCAGGAATGCTTCCGCTTCTTTCAGCGTCTCCTGCTTTCCCACATCCATCAGCTTGAGGTCGTTCTTCACGTATCCCTCAATGCGAACCTTGTCGCAATGCTTCAGATAGAAGTCCATGATGGGGAACTTATCCGGTTCATTCTCCATCAGCGGGAAAAGCGATGGGGCTACCATGTGAATGCCCGAGAAAGCATACATCTTATAATCTTCTGGATTGAGATCAGGATAAGGACTTTTCACCTCACCTGTCTCTATATTCGTCCAGCCTACCAATCGCATGGTATCATCGAAAAGGAGATAACGCTTGGTCTTGCGTTCGCTCACCAGAAGGCGGGCAGCCAAGGGAGCCTTCTCCTTCACGGAATCCGAAGAATCATCTGAAAGTTCCTTCGACTCCATCTGATAGAATTTCTTCAGATCCACATTGCTCAGGATGTCCACATTATGAATCAGGATAGGCTCTGTCTGATCGAAGAGTGGCCATGCCTTCTTGATACCACCACCCGTTTCTAGGAGCTTTTCGCTCTCATCGCTGATACGGATGTCCATACCGAAATTCTTATTATCACGAAGATAATCGATGATTTGTTTAGAGAAATGATGCACGTTCACCACAATACGAGTGAAACCGGCATCCTTCAACTGAAAGATGACACGTTTGAGCAAAGGTTCTCCCCCGACACTTACCAATGCCTTCGGAATGCGATCAGTAAGTGGCTTCAGGCGAGTGCCCAAACCTGCTGCGAATATCATTGCTTGCATCATTGCTAAATAGCTATATATTAATGTGCGTGCAAATTTACTAACTTTTTGCGAGATAGCCAAATTTGCACGCTAAATATTATTGTTTTGCAGGCAAAACCTGCTCAATATGCTGTTCTCTATGACATATTTGCACTTCTACGCCAAACTTCTCGTGGATATGTTCGGCAAGATGCTGGGCTGAATACACACTGCGATGCTGACCGCCCGTACAACCGAAACAGAACATCAGGGAGGTAAAACCGCGCTGGATATAGCGATTCACGTGATGGTCTGCCAACTTATAGACACTCTCCAGGAACGTCAGAATCTCACCATCATCCTCCAAGAATCGGATCACTGGCTCATCCAATCCCGTAAGTTTCTTGTAAGGTTCATATCTACCTGGGTTGTGAGTACTTCTGCAGTCGAAAACATAACCGCCGCCATTTCCAGACGGATCTTCAGGGATTCCCTTCTTAAAGGAGAAGCTGAATACCCGCACAACCAACGGTCCCTTGCCGTCATACTTGGAATAAGTGGCAGGTCCATCCTGCGGATGCGCACTGTAGATATTGTTATCTGTAATCTTATAACCATCAGCACGGGTTATAGCCGCACTCTCGATGCGCTTAAACTGCTGCAACTCCGTAAGTCGGCGCAGCATATCCATCATATAAGGATATGGGAAAACCTTCTCGCCCATCTTCAGCAGATCACGCAGATTCTGGATAGCAGGCGGAATACTCTCGATGAAGTGCTTCTTGCGCTCGAAATAGCCACGGAATCCATAGGCACCCAACACCTGCAAGGTACGGAAGAACACAAAGAGACTCAGGCGATGCACGAAATGACGTACAGATGGTACCTCGGTATAGTTTTTCAGCGACTGATAGTACTCCCATACCAACTCGCGGCGGAACTTGAAGGAATACTTGGCTGAAGCCTGCCAAAGGAAGGAAGCCAGATCATAATAGAAAGGTCCCTTTCTGCCACCTTGGAAATCAATAAAGTACGGATTGCCATTTTCGTCTAACATTATGTTGCGAGCCTGGAAATCGCGATAGAGGAAACAATCCATCTTTTCTGACGTCAAATCCTTCGCAAAAAGACGGAAGTTGGCTTCCAACTTCAATTCATGGAAATCCAAATCTGTCGGTTTCAGGAAACAATACTTGAAATAGTTGAGATCGAAGAGCACACTGTCCACATCAAACTCTGGCTGAGGATAGCAGTTGGACCAATCCAGCCCACGTGCACCACGCAACTGGATGTTAGGCAACTCACGGATTGTCTTCTTCAGGAGTTCCTTCTCCTTCTGATTGTATCTACCGCCAGCCTCTCTTCCGCCCTTGATGGCATCAAAGAGCGAAGTTCCGCCCAGATCAGTCTGGATATAGCAGAGTTCATCATCACTCACAGCCAGAATCTTAGGCACCGGCAACTGACGGAGGTTGAAATGATTAGCCAGATACACGAAGGCGTGATCCTCATCACGGCTCGTACCGATAACACCTATCACCGTATCCCCATCCTGCTTGATGATACGGAAATATTGGCGGTTACTTCCCTGCCCTGCCAGCTTGATGACATCAGCAGGCTCTTCGCCAGTCCATTGCTTGTAGAGATTAATTAGCTTTTCCATCATCATTCAATTTTCTGCGTTTTCTGTCATCATCTATCTTCTGTGCGAAGTTATCACCGATGAAGAGAAGCAATAAGATACCTAGCGTAGTGAGGAAAGAATTCGTAGTAGTCATTCCTAACTCCGCCTTTGTTATATAAATCAGTCCTCCGATAACGATCAGGAAGACCAATGCCTTTTTCCAATCAATATTATGCATGATACTCAAAAAACTATTTGTTCTGCAAAGATACAACATTTTTCTGAGCTAGCCATAAGATTAAGCATATTTTTGAGATGAGCACAAAAAAAATCGGATGTCTCACGACAACCGATTTTCAAAAACAAACTACTTAAAAACTAATCTACTAAAACAAATCAAAAAAATATCTTCATCGACCTCACGGTCGGTATTACCTTTTCTTTTCGCTTGCAAAGTTACAAAAAAAGCGTATTAGCACCAAACAATTTTGCGATTTTTTGCATATCAATTGCTAAAAAAACAAAAAAAATAGGGATAATTCTCTGAGAATCACCCCTATTTGTTATATTTAGGTTGCAAAAACGCACTCTATTACATCATGCCGCCCATACCTGGAGCTGCAGCAGGTGCAGCTGGAGCTGGCTCTGGTTTATCAACCAATACGCACTCTGTTGTCAGGAACAGACCTGCGATAGAAGCTGCGTTCTCCAAAGCAACACGCTCAACCTTAGCAGGATCTACGATACCAGCCTGACGCATATCCTCGTAAACATCCTTGCGGGCATTGTAACCGAAGTCACCCTCGCCCTCGCGAACCTTGTTGACGACTACAGAACCCTCGCCACCAGCATTGGCTACAATCTGACGGAGAGGCTCCTCGATAGCACGCTCTACGATGCGGATACCAGTTGTCTCATCGGCGTTGTCACCCTTCATATCCTTCAAAGCCTCGAGGGCACGGATATAAGTAGTACCACCACCAGCAACGATACCTTCCTCGATAGCTGCACGGGTAGCGCAGAGAGCATCGTCAACACGATCCTTCTTCTCCTTCATCTCTACCTCAGAGTTAGCACCTACGTAGAGAACAGCAACACCACCAGCGAGCTTAGCCAAACGCTCCTGAAGCTTCTCCTTATCGTAAGAAGACTTGGTGTTCTCAATCTCGTTCTTGATCTGAGCTACACGATCCTGGATATTAGCCTTCTCACCATGACCGTTTACGATAGTTGTATTATCCTTGGTAACAGTAACCTTGTCAGCAGAGCCCAGCATTTCCAATGTTGCCTGCTCCAACTTCAAGCCCTTCTCCTCAGAGATAACAACACCGCCTGTCAATACAGCAATATCCTCCAACATAGCCTTGCGACGGTCGCCGAAACCTGGAGCCTTTACAGCACAAATCTTCAAACCGCCACGCAAACGGTTAACAACCAATGTTGTCAAAGCCTCAGAATCAACATCCTCAGCGATTACCAACAAAGGACGACCGCTCTCAGCAGCTGGCTGGAGAATTGGCAAGAACTCCTTCAGGTTAGAAATCTTCTTATCGTAAAGAAGGATGTATGGATTATCCATTACACATTCCATCTTGTCTGCGTCAGTCATGAAGTAACCGCTCAAGTAACCACGATCGAACTGCATACCCTCAACAACACCGATATTGGTATCACGGCTCTTGCTCTCCTCGATAGTGATGACACCATCCTTAGAAACCTTGCGCATAGCGTCAGCCAAGAGCTTACCAATCTCTGCATCGTTGTTGGCAGAAACAGTAGCCACCTGCTCAATCTTGTCATAGTTGTCATCTACCTGCTCTGCATGATCCTTGATGAAGGCAACAACTGCAGCAACTGCCTTGTCGATACCACGCTTCAAATCCATTGGGTTAGCACCTGCAGTTACGTTCTTCAAGCCCTCAGTTACGATAGCCTGAGTCAGGATAGTAGCTGTTGTAGTACCGTCACCGGCATCATCACCAGTCTTGCTGGCAACGCTCTTTACGAGCTGTGCACCGGTATTCTCAAACTTGTTCTCCAACTCTACTTCCTTAGCTACGGTAACACCATCCTTAGTAATCTGAGGAGCACCAAACTTCTTTTCGATTACCACGTTGCGTCCCTTAGGACCAAGAGTTACCTTTACTGCATTTGCCAACTGATCAACACCCTTCTTCAAGAGGTCGCGGGCATCCATATTATATTTAATATCTTTAGCCATTTCTTTATTCTTAATTAAAATGTTAATTATCAATTACTCTTCTACCACAGCGAGAACGTCGCTCTGGCGCATCATCATATACTTAGTACCATCAAACTCAAGTTCAGTACCAGCATACTTTCCATAGAGAACAGTATCGCCCTCCTTGAGAATCATTTCTTCATCCTTGGTACCTTTACCTGTTGCAACGACCTTACCGCGCTGTGGTTTCTCCTTTGCTGTATCAGGGATAATGATTCCACCTACTTTTTCTTCAGCTGGTGCAGGAAGTACCAGCACTCTATCTGCTAATGGTTTAATATTCATGATTCTTATATTTTAATTTGTTATTACTTCTATTTTTCGTCTTCACTTCAGCCTATTCGGGCATACGCCAGACACCCTCACCCTATACGAAAAGCGTGCCAAAGCGTCAAAACTGACACTTTGGCACGCTCACAACTACACATCTACTGACATTTCTGTCAGCCTTTACCTAAAAATGCTGAAGCCACCCGTTGGTTTCTTGGGTAGATAACAAGTGAGTTCACTCTGTCCATCCGTACTGTTCTTCAATACGAACTTCCTTGCTGTGATAAGCATTTTTTGTTAACACAACGTTATATTTTCATCATTTTTCGGTGTTTTTGTACAAATCTCTTTGTCATTTGTTACTTTTTTACTATATTTGCAGAAAAATAAATCGGTATCAACGTAATATAGACAGAATTATGAAGCAATTTTTCAAGAATGTAGCAGCTACCATCGTAGGTATCTTCGGATTCGGAATCATCATGATGATTCTCGCCGTCATCACACTTATTGGTATGATCTGCAATAGCAGCAAGACTCCTTCACTGAAAGACAACTCTGTGATGGTGATGAAGCTGCAAGGTCAGATCAGTGATCAAGCAAACGACGACTGGTTGGGACAGCTCACCGGTAACCAATATAACAACCTTGGCATGAACAATATCCTCTCAGCCATCAAGAAGGCAAAACAGGAGGATAAGGTGAAGGGTATCTATCTGGAAACGGGTATTCTGAGTACAGACTACGCTACATTGCAGGAAATCCGCAACGCTCTTGCCGACTTCAAGAAGAGCGGCAAGTGGATCATCGCCTATGGTGATGCCATGACCCAAGGTGGATATTACCTGGCTTCGGTCGCCAACAAAATCTATGTCAACCCGGAAGGTTCGGTAGATTGGCACGGTATTGCCTCACAGACACAATATATAAAAGATGTGGCTGCCAAATTTGGCGTTCACTTCACCATTGTAAAGGTGGGCAAATACAAGAGCTTCACCGAGATGTACACAGAGGACAAGATGAGCGATGCCAACCGCGAACAGGTTACCCGATATATCGGAGGTCTCTGGAATCAGATTCTGGCAGATGTCAGCAAGAGCCGAAACATTTCCAAGGATTCCCTGAATCGCTATGCAGACGGACTTATGGCATTCGATGATACCAAGCTCTTGAAATCCAGAAAGATGGTAGATGGATTCTGCTATTATGATGAAATCAGAGACGTAATAAAGAAACAGCTCGGTCTGAAAACCGATGAGAAGATTTGTCAGGTATCTATGAGTGATGTAAATGCAGCCGTAGATGACAGTAACCTTCTTGGCGACCAGATTGCCGTATATTATTGCCAGGGAGAAATCGTAAGAGTAGCAACTCCAGGCGCATTCGGAAGCGAGCAGCAGATTGTGAGCAACGACGTGATACAGGATCTGCAGGATCTGGGCAACGACAAGAACATCAAGGCTGTGGTACTCCGCATCAACTCAGGTGGTGGCGATGCCTATGCCTCAGAACAGATCTGGCGTGCAGTCAGTCAGCTCAACAAGAAGAAACCAGTAGTGGTATCCATGGGTGGTATGGCTGCTTCGGGTGCATATTATATGAGTATGGGTGCCAGCTATATCATGGCTCAGCCAACAACACTGACGGGCAGCATCGGTATCTTCGGTGCCTTGCCAGACATCAGTGACCTGATGACCAAGAAGTTGGGATTCAAATATGACGAGGTAAAGACCAACCGCAACAGTGCCTACGGCAGTGCCGGCAGTGCCCGTCCTTGGAGTGCAGAAGAAATCGGCCATCTCCAGGCTTATGTCAACCGTGGCTATGGCCTCTTCCGCCAGCGTGTGGCTGATGGCAGAAAGATGAAGACCGAAGAAGTGGAGAAGATTGCACAAGGAAGAGTATGGCTCGGAACCGACGCCAAGAGCATCAAACTGATTGACGGTTTTGGCAGTCTCGACGACGCTGTTGCCAAGGCAGCTCAACTTGCCAAGGTTTCCGATTACGGAACCACAGAGTATCCTATGCCTGCAGACTGGATAGACCAGCTTTTAGACGGACTGTCAGGCAGCGGCGGCAACTATCTCGATGAGCAGTTACGACTCACACTGGGTGACCTCTACCAACCATTTATGATGATTCGCAACATCAAGGAGAAAGAACCAGTGCAGGCAGCAATGCCATTCGTACTGAATATACATTAATATATATAATAAGGTATAAAAAAGGAGTGAGGAAATGAGAACAGAAGGAGATCTGATAAAGATCAACGATTGGCTGCTACCGCTCAGTTGGATATACGGCAGCATCGTAAGATTCCGCAACTGGCTCTTCGACATCGGATTGAAGAAGAGCCGCGACTTCTCGATTCCCGTCATCTCGGTGGGCAATATCACCGTGGGCGGTTCGGGAAAGACTCCGCATGTGGAATACTTGATTCGCCTCTTGCACGACAAGGTGAAAATTGCCGTGCTGTCACGTGGATACAAACGCAAGAGCCACGGATATGTACTTGCAGATGAAAATACAGAAATGTCGGATATAGGTGATGAGCCATTCCAGATGCACCAGAAGTTTTCTGATATCTACGTAGCGGTAGATGCCAAACGAGTAAGAGGCATCAACAACCTGCAAAGCAACGAAGAGACCAAGGATGTAGATGTGGTATTGCTTGATGATGCCTTCCAGCATCGCTATGTCAAGCCAGGCATCAATATCCTCCTGGTAGATTACCATCGTCTCATCATCTACGACAAGATGCTACCAGCAGGAAGACTGCGCGAACCATTGAGCGGAAAGAGCCGTGCCGACATCGTGATTATCACCAAATGTCCAAAGGATCTGAAACCTATGGAGTTTCGTGTACTCACCAAGGCTATGGATCTCTATCCATTCCAGAAGCTCTACTTCACCTGCATCGACTACGATACACTGAAGGGTGTTTTCACTGGAAAAGAACTGAAAGATCCAAAAGACTATCACGTGCTTCTGCTCACCGGCATCGCGTCTCCAAAACAGATGGAGCACGACCTGAAACCGATGGTCAAGGAGATGAAGTCTCTCTCTTTCGGCGACCATCACCGCTTCAAGAACAAAGACATTGACCGCATCAATGAGGCATTCGAAGCCTTGCCGGAACCACGCATCATCATCACAACAGAAAAGGATGCCGTGAGACTGAGAGAGGCAGAAGGACTCTACGAGAGTGTGAAAGAAAGCATGTACGAATTGCCTATCAAGGTAAGCTTCATGCTTGACCAAGAAGATAATTTTAACGAAAAGATAATAAGCTATGTACGAAAAAATTCAAGAAACAGCATCCTGGCTAAGAGAAAGGATGAGCACAAGTCCGAAGACTGCAATCATTCTGGGAACAGGTCTCGGACAATTAGCTTCAGAAATAACTGATAGTTACGAATTCCCATATAGTGAAATTCCTAACTTCCCGGTATCTACCGTAGAAGGACATGCAGGCAAGCTCATCTTCGGAAAGCTGGGCGGCAAGGACATCATGGCGATGGAAGGCAGATTCCACTTCTATGAGGGATATAATATGAAGGAAGTAACTTTCCCAGAGCGCGTGATGTTCGAGTTGGGCATCGAGACCCTCTTCGTAAGCAATGCCTCTGGCGGAATGAACCCTAAGTTCCAGATCGGTGACCTGATGGTTATCGACGACCACATCAACTTCTTCCCAGAGCATCCATTGCGTGGCAAGAACTTCCCTACCGGTCCTCGCTTCCCAGATATGCACGAGGCATACGACAAGCAGCTCCGTAATCTTGCCGACGAGATAGCCAAGGAGAAGGATATTCCTGTTCAGCATGGTGTATATGTGGGCGTCCAGGGTCCTACCTTCGAGACTCCGGCAGAGTACCGCATGTACCGAACCCTGGGTGGTGACGCCGTAGGCATGAGCACCGTTCCAGAGGTGATCGTGGCCCGCCATTGCGGCATCAAGGTATTCGGCATCAGCATCATCACCGACCTCGGCGGCTTCGACGTTCCTGTAGAGGTAAGCCATGAGGAGGTGCAGATTGCTGCCAATGCTGCTCAGCCTAAGATGACTGAGATTATGCGAGAAATGATTCGCAGATCATAATTATTAATTATAAATTATAAATTATCTTGGATATAGCTAAGTTGGGTGAGTTTGGACTGATAGACCATCTCACCAAAGGATATGAAAACAAGAACGCCTCTACTGTTTATGGCGTAGGCGATGACTGCGCGGTGATGCACTATCCCGACAAGGAGGTGCTGATGACTACCGACATGCTGATGGAAGGTGTGCATTTCGACCTGACCTATATTGATATGCAGCACCTGGGTTACAAGAGTGCCATGGTCAATATCAGCGACATCTTCGCCATGAACGGAACGCCACGCCAGATGGTGGTAAGCATTGCACTGAGCAAGCGCTTCAAGGTAGAAGATCTTGATGAATTCTACAGAGGCCTGCGTATGGCTTGCGATAAGTTTGGCGTTGACATCGTAGGTGGCGACACCACTTCCTCACTCACCGGTCTTGCCATCAGCATCACCTGCATTGGCGAGGCTGCAAAGGAAGATATCGTATATCGCAGCGGTGCCAAGGAAACAGACCTCATCTGTGTAACCGGCGACCTGGGTGCTGCATATATGGGTCTGCAGCTCCTGGAACGCGAAAAGGCTGTATATTACGGACAGGTAGAAGACATCCGCAAGAAGATGGCAGAGGCAAAAGCGCAGGGTGACGACCAGAAGTTGGCAGCCCTCAACAAAGACTTGCAGGAAATGCGTAACTTCCAGCCAGACTTCGCCGGCAAGGAATACCTGCTGCAGCGCCAGCTCCAGCCAGAAGCTCGCGGCGACATCATAGCCCAGCTCCGTGAGGCAGGCATCCGACCTACCGCTATGATGGATATCAGCGACGGCTTGAGCAGCGAGTTGATGCACATCTGCGAACAGAGCAACTGCGGCTGTCGTGTCTATGAGAAGAATATCCCTATCGACTACCAGACAGCAGTTCAGGCAGAGGAATTCAACATGAACCTCACTACCTGTGCCATGAATGGTGGCGAAGACTATGAGCTTCTCTTTACCGTTCCTATCGGCGACCATGCCAAGATCGAGGAAATGGAAGGCGTGAAGCAGATTGGTTACATCACCAAGGAGAGCCTCGGCAAGTTCCTCATTACCCGCGATGGTCAGGAATTCGAACTCAAGGCGCAGGGATGGAATCCTCTGAAAGACTAGTTTCACGAATCGCCTTCTCTAAGGAAGAAACCCGAAAGAGGCGATTTTAGTTAATAAACATTAAGCAAGAGAAAATATTTGGTTTTCTCTTGCTCAATTAAAATTTTTGTTGTACCTTTGCAACCGCAAAAAGCAAGATGGTGCCATAGCTCAGTTGGTAGAGCAAAGGACTGAAAATCCTTGTGTCCCCGGTTCGATTCCTGGTGGTACCACTCCTCCTTTCATTTAGGCGGTTTCTGACTTCGGTTAGAGCCGCCTTTTTACGTATTCTGAAAAGGAGATAACAACAGCATCGTTGCTCACGGCGCAGAGGGAATGGTTCACGACATTACCGTCAAGGATACCTATATCTTCTACAATCAGAAGGCTCAGGATATCGATGAGACTTGCAAAATCAAGCTCGAGAATGTGAACTTCGCTACTTTTGCAAAGTAAGAAACCATATCGCAAACCATTCTCTCTAAATGCGTCAAACACTTACCTTACAACAGTAAGCGTCTTTTCGCAGACAGAGAAATGAATATCCAGACCCTCATAAGGCATTCCATAAACCTTATGAGGGTCTTTCTGGTAATGCGGACGAGGATCCTGCGCCAGAACCTCTTTCAAGATTTCAATCTTCTCATCATTCAATCCCTGGCAAATCAGGTATTCCCTTATTTCCCCGGAAATCTCAACATCCAGCTTCGCCCATTTCCGATCATCCACGAATCCACTTCGTGCATCAGGATGACAATCGGCATACACCACGTAAGGCTTGATATCATAGATGGGAGTACCATCCATCAGGTCACCACCCTTTACATGAATGACAGGTCCCTTGCTTGTTTCCCATTCAATACGGGAGATTTTCACGGATGACAATCCGATGTTGTTCGGACGGAAAGGACTGCGGGTAGCAAATACCCCAACCTTCTCGTTACCTCCCAAGACAGGAGGCCTTACAACCGGACTGTTCGCCTTATGCTTATTTGCCGAGAATTCCCAGATAAGCCAGAGAAAATCGAAACCTTCCATTCCTCTGAGGAAATCCGGATTGCGATATTCGGGTTCAAAAACAATCTGTCCTTCCAGTTCAGCCACCAATCCAGCCTGCTTGGGAATACCAAACTTACTGCTGAACGGAGAACGGAATCTTGCTATTGGTTTTATTTCCATATCTTTATGCTATTGTTTATATTTCGATATCTTTATACTATTGATTTCATTTCCAATTTCCATATTATGGGGTATATTTCCATATATACCAACGATTACACCTTATTATATATATAGTACGAAAAAAGCGCCCGATTATTTTGTTGTCTCCATAAAATAATGTACCTTTGCACCATAATATTAACAAGCAATCAATGAAATAAAAAGAGAAAACAATGAAAATAGAAAGGCCTCAATATGAAATCTGGCTGCAAAAGCCAGGAGAACTCGGCATCTATCAGCAGATAGAACGTGCCGGAAGAGTGTGCTACAAGAGTGAGAACAACACCACCAACGACTCGGCTAAGCCATTCGTAGATAGAATGATACAGAGTGAGCACTATGCAATGTTGGAACATGGCACAGTCTATCTCGTATGCAATCATGGAGAGCTGCCACTCTATACCACCAATAAATTCTCTCGCTGCCACACCATCAACGGCAAGGATTACATCACTACCAATCTCCGTGTTCTGGCAGAAAACAAGGCACTAGATGATCTAAAATTCCTCAGCAACTATGAGGAAGGAAAGCACGAGCTCCGCATCACCGTACATTTTACCACACAGATTGCCATCACCCGTGAGTACAACCGCCATCGTGCCAACTCTATGGCAGAGCAGAGCACACGCTACTGCAACTACTCCAAGAACAAGTTCGACAATGAGATTACGATCAACCTTCCTACCTGGGTAGAAGAAGAAGGTTATAATGGTTCTCAGGAGAAAGAGGATTACCGATTGGAAGATATGTGCGCCGACATTGCTGAAGGCAGAGCACAGGAATGGAGCAAGCTCGACACCTGGATCTTCGCCAATCAGGCTGCAGAATATGCCTACATGAAATTGATAGAAGCTGGCTGCAAACCACAGGAGGCTCGTGCCATCCTGCCATTGGATTGCAACACTGAGTTGGTACATACCGCATTTATCAGCGACTGGAAGCATTTCTTCGATCTCCGTGCTTTAGGAACCACAGGAGCTCCTCACCCAGATGCCAAGGTTCTCGCCTTGCCATTGATGGAAGAGTTCAAGGCTAAAGGTTATTTAAAATAGAAAGGAGAACGCTTAAAAAAGATAAAAAATCACAGCTAAAATATAGATTTTCTGTTTTCTATACACAAGAAACAGATATATTTCGTATTTTTGCACTGTGTTTTTCATAGTATTAGATTTAAGGTTATCAAGGTTGGGGCTACGGCGGTAGCCCTTTTTTTATGCCTTTTTCACCAGTTCTGATGCTTTTTCAGAGCTATTTCCCATATTTTTCGATATTTTTTCTCAAAAAGTTTCTCAAAAATTTGGTGGAATCAAAAAAAGGTTGTACCTTTGCACCCGCTTAAGAAAACCAAGCTATAGTCATCCAGACCGAATTTGGAGAGATGGTAGAGTGGTCGATTACAACGGTCTTGAAAACCGTCGTACCGAGAGGTACCGGGGGTTCGAATCCCTCTCTCTCCGCAAGAGCCTTCTGAAATTTCTTTCAGAAGGCTTTTTTCATTTTCACACTTTTACAATAAAAAAACTCATTATCCTTTCACAATCACAAAAATCCGCTCAAAATCAATTGCTTAAGTGTGAAAGGAGATTTCTACAACCCAATAGAACTACATAACCATAGGAAAACGATAAAAGAAACTATTGCGCTTATCACCGCACCATATACCTGGAGCTGAAACAACTATAATAATCAGCAGAAAGAACTATAGATATAAGGAGAAGGCAACTTAGTATAAAGGAGAAAGCAACTATCACAAAAGGAATAGAAAAGGCTTCTTTGTATCGGATGAACCGGGTCATCCATATAGATGACGGGAGTGAGCCATATAGATGACCCGAGTCATCCATATAGACGAGCTTAGTCATCCATCCGATGAATCAACCCTTTTCGCCTGCCAACATCTATCCCTCATCCTTCTGGTTACGATGCTTCATCCCAACATTCATAATAAAGACGACCACTATTCCCTATCAAGACGCCCACTATTCCCTATCGGAGCAAGGAACATCGCCATATTTAAGCTTAGCCATCAATTACCAACTCAAAATAAAGAGATTTCTCCTTTCACACTTAACTCTCTTATTTTCAATACAATCCACATTCCGTGAAAGGAGATTTACGATTCACCTTAAATATTTTCTGCAAATTTATCCCCCTAAAATTTGGTGGATTCAAAAAAAAGTAGTACCTTTGCACCCGCTTAAGAAAACCAAGCTATAGTCATCCAGACCGAATTTGGAGAGATGGTAGAGTGGTCGATTACAACGGTCTTGAAAACCGTCGTACCGAGAGGTACCGGGGGTTCGAATCCCTCTCTCTCCGCAAGAGCCTTCTGAAAGAAATTTCAGAAGGCTTTTTCTTTTATATCACCTTCCTAGATCTTTGATATTACTAAACTTTCAGGGCGTACAGTTTCCAGAGCTTTTAAGCTTTCAGCTCATATTCGAACCACATACAAAAGTTCAATAATGAATAAAAAGTAAGCCCAACCATCAAATTTATCCATAAAAGAGAGTGATAATTCAATAAATAATTGTACTTTTGCAATATAGATATAAAAACGACTATACTTCTGCAAAAGTAACATACAAAAAAAAAGGAGATATGAGATACTACACAGCATTAACTATAGCCGGTTCTGACAGTTGCGGAGGAGCTGGCATTCAGGCAGACATCAAGACGATGTCGGCATTGGGCGTATATGCCGCTTCCGCAATCACAGCCATCACCGTACAGAACACCAAGGGAGTGTTTGGCATTCAGAATGTGGAACCGGAAATCGTGAAAGGACAGATAGAGGCCGTGATGGAAGATATCCACCCTGATGCTATAAAGATAGGTATGGTAAATGATTGCGATACCATTCGTGCCATTGCAGAAACCCTCAAGAAGTATCAGGAAAGCTTCCAGCATCTCATTATTGATCCTGTCATGGTATCTACCAGTGGCTGCCGACTGATGCAGGAGGATGCACTCGATGTATTCATCACCGAACTGCTGCCTTTAGCCACCCTGCTCACTCCAAATATCCCAGAGGCAGAAATTCTTGCCAATAGAAAAATAGAGAATGCAGAAGATATCAAAGCTGCCGCAGCTGCCATCAGCAAACTGGGATGCAGATATGTATTGATCAAGGGCGGTCATTTTGATGGAGAGGAGAAGATAGACTACCTCTTCGAGGACGGCAAACAGAAAACCAGCTATCGTGGCATCAGCGTCAACACGCGCAATACCCACGGTACCGGTTGCACCCTATCCTCTGCCATCACCTCTTATCTGGCAAGAGAAATGGATATGAACACAGCCATCGCTATGGCTAAAACCTATCTTTCAGGTGCCATTCTGGCAGGTAAGGACATTAAGATTGGAGAAGGTCACGGTCCAGTGAACCACTTCTACGAACCAAAATCATTATTTACCAAAAGCTGAAAAAGAGCGAAAACAATAAGCCGCTCATGAAAAAGCTGATAAAACAGAGAAGAGAAAAGACAAAGAAAGAATGATTGATCGTTGTTACATAGAAATCACAAACACCTGTAATCTCAACTGTCACTTCTGTCCCAAGCACACCCGGGAAAAGCGACAGTTGAGTGCAGAGGAATTCAACCTGCTCACCGACAAGATCCGTGGAAAGGTTTGTTTCCTCTACTTCCATCTGATGGGTGAGCCCCTGCTCCATCCCCTGCTGCCACAGTTTATCACAACGGCACGCGAGAAAGGATTCAAGACGGTGCTTACCTCTAATGGAACCCTCCTGCACCGTGCCATGAAACTCCTCGACACCCTACCCCACAAGATACAACTCTCCCTCCATTCCCACGAAAGCAATGCCAAGGGAGAGCTCTCCAGCTATATGGATGAGGTGATGACCTTCTCCACCCAAGCCGCCTCCAAAGGCACCTGTATGGTATTGCGCCTCTGGAACCAAGGCGGAAGGGACAAGGAAAACGAGGAAGTGATGCGACTCATCGAGAAATACGTACCCAAGCCATGGAAGGAACGCCCTGACGGGTTCCGACTTTGCGATCATCTATATCTGGAGTTTGACCGGAAATTCGAATGGCCTAACTTCGAAAACGACATCAAGAAAGGGGATGATAACAAGAACAAAGATGAAAACAGAAACAAAGACGAAATAAGCGAGGGAAAAGACAAAGACGAAATAAGCGAGAGAAAAGACAAGAACGAAGGCAACGGCGAAAATCGGGAAGTCTTCTGCAAAGCATTGCTGAAGCAGATTGGCGTTCTTGCCGACGGAAGTCTCGTACCTTGCTGTCTCGACCATAACGGCGATGTCATTTTGGGCAACCTGCTCCATCAGTCACTCGAAGAAATCCTCTCTTCCCCCCGTGCCCAGGCAATGACAGAAGGCTTCAAGCACCATACTGCCACAGAAGCACTCTGCCAGAACTGCGAATCAGCACTCGTAAGAAACAGCTTCCGAGGAAAAGCAAGAAACTAAGAAAACATCCAAAAGCAAGAAGAAATGAAATGGATTATAATCACAACACCAACCTTTATTTCGCATGAAGCAAAGTACATCGACCAGCTTTTTGAAGCAGGAATCGATCTGCTCCATCTGCGCAAACCCGATTCAACACCAGAAGAATGCGAGCAACTGCTCCAGAAGATTGACCCGAAATGGTATCCTCAGATCGTGATTCACGACCACTTCGAACTCTGCGAGAAATACCATCTCCATGGCATTCACCTCAACCGGAGAAACAACCAGATTCCAGAGAACTTCCAGGGAAGCATTTCCCGCTCCTGCCACAGTTTCGAGGAAGTCACCGAATCGTTAGATAACGCTAATCCCGATTTTCCAAAGGGATCGAAGACAACATTCGATTACGTATTCCTCAGTCCGATCTTCGACAGCATTTCGAAGAAAGGCTACAAGCATTCCTTCTCCAACAGAGATCTGGAAGATGCGGGCAACAGCGGCATCATCAACGAAAAGGTAATAGCCCTTGGCGGCATCATTCCTCAATTCATTCCCCAGCTGCGCGCCTGGAACTTTGGCGGAGCAGCTTTTCTGGGTGACATCTGGAACCGACGACACGAATACAACTGGAAGGAATACCTGATAGATATCAGACAAAGATTAACACCACGAGGAGCCAAGAACACACTTAATGGCTCAAATGTTTGGTAGTTAGCCAAAATAGTTGTACTTTTGCACCCATGATTTATCCAGATAATTTTGAAAACAAGATAGGATTCAATGAAATCCGTAAAATGTTGCGAGAAAGATGTCTCTCTCCACTTGGCAAGGAACAGGTGGACAAGATGTCTTTCAGCAGCGACGCAGAACTCGTTAACGAGTGGCTCATGCAGGTGCGTGAGTTCCGTAGATTGATGGAGGAAGTAGAAGACTTCCCCCTTCAATATTTCTATGACGTAAGAGAAAGCATCCTCCGTATCCGTGTGGAAAACACACACTTGGAAGAGGATGAACTGTTCGATCTAAGACGTTCGCTTGCCACCATCGCAGGAATGGTAAAGATTCTGAATCACAGCGACGAGGATGATGGTCACGGCGAACCGGAAGATGGCTGGCGCAGAGAAAAGCAGTATCCTTATCCTGCCCTCCATCGCCTTTCACAAGATGTGATGACCTTCCCACAGTTGATTCAGCGCATCGACCAGATTCTCGACAAGTTTGGTAAGATTCGCGACAACGCAACCCCTGAACTTCTCCAGATTCGCAGAGAACTGGCTAAGACAGAGGGAAGCATCTCGCGTACCTTATATAGTATTCTGCGCTCGGCACAGAGCGAAGGAATCGTAGAGAAAGATGTTACCCCAACCCTGCGCGACGGCCGACTGGTTATCCCTGTCATCCCTACCCTCAAGCGCCGAATCAAGGGTATCGTTCACGACGAAAGTGCCACCGGCAAGACCGTCTTCATCGAGCCAACCGAAGTGGTGGAAGCCAACAACCGCGTGCGCGAACTGGAAGGAGAAGAGCGAAAGGAAATCATCCGAATCCTTACCGATTTCACCAACAAGGTGCGCCCATTCTCCAAGGAAATATTAGACAGCTACCGCTTCCTCGCCATCATCGACCTGATTCAGGCTAAACAGAAACTCGCCGATGTATTCAAGGCGATAGAGCCAGAGGTAGAAGACCATCCACACGTGGATTGGATCCGTGCCATCCATCCACTCCTCCAGCAATCCCTGCAGAAGAAGAACGAGAAGGTGGTACCACTCGACATCACCCTGACACAGGATAAGCGCATCCTCATCATCTCGGGACCTAACGCCGGAGGTAAATCCGTATGTCTCAAGACCGTAGGTCTGCTTCAGTATATGCTGCAATGCGGATTGAGCATCCCTGTAAGCGAGCGTTCCAAGACAGGTATTTTCCAGAACATCATGATAGACATCGGTGACGAACAGAGTCTGGAGAACGATCTGAGTACCTACTCTTCTCACCTCTTGAACATGAAGAATATGATGAAGGCAGCCAATGGCGACACCATCATACTGATAGATGAGTTCGGTACAGGTACCGAACCGGGCATTGGCGGTGCCATCGCCGAAGCCGTGCTCGACAAGTTCTGCAAACAGCAGGCGTACGGCGTCATCACCACCCACTACCAGAACCTGAAGCATTTTGCCGACAGTCACGAGGGAGTGGTAAACGGTGCCATGCTTTACGACCGTCACGAGATGAAGGCCCTCTTCCAGCTCGCCATCGGTCGTCCAGGTTCATCTTTCGCCATCGAAATCGCAAGAAAGATCGGATTGCCGGAAGAAGTGATCAAGGAGGCATCCGACATCGTAGGTTCCGAATACATCCAGAGCGACAAGTACCTGCAGGATATCGTCCGCGACAAGCGATACTGGGAGAACAAGCGCCAGAACATCCATCAGCGCGAGAAGGATATAGAGAAGACCATCTCGAAATATGAAAGCGACATCGAGGATATCGAGCGCAGCAGAAAGGCGATTCTCAAGAAAGCGAAAGAGGAAGCTGCAGAACTTCTGAAGGAGAGCAACAAGAAGATTGAGAATGCCATCCGAGAGATTCGAGAGAGTCAGGCGGAGAAGGAGGAAACCCGTCGCATCCGTCAGGAACTCGATGCCTTCAAGCAGGAGGTCCAGGAGATTGACACCAAGGAATCGGACGACAAGATTGCCCGCAAGATTGCCCAGATTCAGCAGCGCAAGGAGCGCCATGCCAAGCGCCAGGCTGAGAAGAAAGAGAACCAGGAGAAGGCGGCTGCGGCTCTGCGAAATGCACAGAGCAAGATACAGAGCGACAGCAAGCGGGAAATCCAGGTGGGCGATACCGTACGAATCAAGGGCTTGACTACGATAGGAAAGGTAGAGAACATCAACGGCGATACTGCCACTGCTGTTTTTGGCGGCATGCGTACCAAGATGCGCCTCAACAGACTGGAGCACGCCACAGCCACAGCCGAAAACGTAGATAAGACCGAGGAGCGCAAGGAAAACCTGGCTTCTTATGGTATCAGCAAGGAGACCCGCAAGACGATAGATGCCCACAAGACCAACTTCCACCAGGATCTGGATGTACGAGGTATGCGTGGCGATGAGGCACTGAATGCCGTTCAGTATTTCATTGATGATGCCATCCTGGTAGGAATGCCAAGAGTTAGAATTCTTCATGGCAAGGGCAATGGAATTCTCCGCCAGCTCATCCGTCAGTACCTGAGCAGCGTTCCAAATGTGACGCATTATGCCGATGAGCATGTTCAATTCGGCGGTGCCGGCATCACGGTAGTTGATTTTTAGAAGAAAAAAGCGCCAGAAAAAGGAGTTATCATCTTCTAAATATAATAAGGTGTAATAGAAAAAAGGGGGCAATTATCTGCCTCCTTTTTCTAAATAAACGTTAACAGTGTAAACTTTTTCATTGAAAAATTTGGCAGGTTCAGAAATTTGCAGTACTTTTGCACTCGCTTAAAAGCAATAACCGCTTTCAAGTATATGAGACGGACAAGTCTCATACGACCAGCTCCCTCGGAATCCCCCAGGATGGGAACATAGCAAGGGTACTTGGTTGTAGCGGTGCGATATGAATCGCTTGTCCACCCGCCTCTTTAGCTCAGTTGGCCAGAGCACGTGATTTGTAATCTCGGGGTCGTTGGTTCGAATCCGACAAGAGGCTCAAAAAAGGAATCTTCTTTCAGAAGGTTCCTTTTTTTGTTTTCAAAACCATTCTATCTTTAATTATCTATAAATATTCTCCCCCTTTACACCTTATATAATAAAAAAGTTGTATTTTTGCAAATTGATATGTTACATTCGTAGAAATACATTAAGACAATGAATACAGAAAATAACGAGAAGCAAGAAGAAAAGAAGAACGATGAACAGAGCCAGACAAAGTTCGACAACTCTGATCAGAAGATCAAGATCTTTGTGATTGATACAGGTAAGATCAAACAGACCAAGGCTTTTGCCCGTCAAGACGGTACCCTGCTTGGTATCGTATGGGTAGCCAGTTTCGTTTGTACCATGCTGGCAGCCGATCCGGAACACCATATTTTGGGATTGTTTTCCAATCTCCTCATCCTCTCCACTCCATTTGTGGTGGCAAAGCGTTTGAAATATTTCCGTGATGTGGTAAGAGAAGGTCATATCTCCTTCAAGCACGGATTGTATTACTGTGTCCAGACATTCTTCTATGCCACCTTGCTGCTCACCATCATACAGTATCTCTGGTTCCGATTCATGAATACCGGCATGTTTATGACCCAGCTTCAGGCGAACTACCAGATGATAGCCCAGGCTTATCAGTTGACAGCAGAGGAATCCAAATCCCTCTTCGATGCCATCACGATGATGAAGCCTATCGCATGGGCATCCATGTTCATGATCACCGACCTGGTAGCAGGCGCAGTACTCAGTCCGATTCTCGCAGCCATCTATTCAAAGAAACGAATCAGCCAGCAGTAACCGGCAAATTAGAAAATCTTAAAACATAACATAAGAAAATGGATATTTCAGTTATAGTTCCTCTTTTCAACGAGGAAGAATCATTGCCAGAACTCTTTGCTTGGATCAAGCGAGTGATGGACACCAACGATTTCACCTACGAAGTTATCTTCGTGAACGACGGTTCTACCGACCATTCATGGAATGTCATAGAAGAGCTTGCCGAGAAGTTCGAGCAGGTAAAGGGCATCAAGTTCCGCCGCAACTACGGAAAGAGCCCGGCACTCTATTGCGGATTCAAGGAGGCACAGGGAGATGTAGTCATCACCATGGATGCAGACCTGCAGGATTCTCCTGATGAGATTCCGGGACTCTACCAGATGATTACCAAGGAAGGCTACGACCTCGTTTCCGGTTACAAGCAGAACCGCAAGCAGGGCGACCCTCTCAGCAAGACCATCCCTACCAAGCTGTTCAATGCTACAGCCCGCAAGGTAAGCGGAATCCATAATCTCCATGACTTCAACTGCGGACTGAAGGCTTATCGCCGCGAAGTAGTCAAGAACATCGAAGTATATGGCGAGATGCATCGCTACATCCCATATCTTGCCAAGAACGCCGGCTTTGCCAAGATTGGCGAAAAACCGGTTCATCACCAGGCACGCAAGTTCGGAACCTCCAAGTTCATGGGCTGGAACCGTTTCGTAAACGGCTATCTCGACCTGATGACCCTCTGGTTCCTCAGCAACTTCGGCAAGAAGCCAATGCATGTATTCGGATTCCTGGGCAGTCTCGTATTCTTCATCGGCTTCCTCTCGCTCATCGGCTTGGGCATCGACAAGAGCATCGACCTCTACCATGGCGTATATGGTCATCTCATTACCGACTCCCCATACTTCTACATTGCGCTCATCGCTATGGTACTGGGTAGCCAGTTCTTCCTTGCCGGATTCCTGGGCGACCTGATCAGCCGTCAGAATCCAAACCGTAACGATTATCAAATAGAAAAGGAAATAAGATGCGGAAAATAATACCAATGGTCATCCTGATGATGGTGCTCACGATGGTAGGGTGTTCTACCCTCGACTGCCCGCTCAACAACACGACTTACACCAAGTACAAGTTGATGGGCAACATCAAGACCCTGCAGGACACCATGACCATCTCGACCACCAAGACTGCGGGCACCGACAGCGTGCTCATCAACAAGGATGTGAAAGTAGATAGTTTCATTCTTCCGATGAGTTATCATCAGCCGGAGGATGTTTTCTACTTCGAGATTCACAACCGCGATCATCAGGTGTGGAAAGACACGGTGACCGTGAAGAAGGAGAATTATTCGCATTTCGAGTCTGTGGATTGCGGTCCGTCATTCTTCCATACCATTACGGAGGTGAAGACCACTCACAACTACATCGACTCGATAGTCATCAACAATAAAGAGGTAAATTATGATGCATCTAAAGCACATTTCTATATCTATTTCGGCAATCGCCACTAAGACAGCTTCCATGGGGATAACCAAAGCTGTTTCTTTGGAGATGACAAAAGCTGTAGAGAAAGGAGCTTTCCTTCTGGCTTGTCTTCTGATGCTGGGAGGTGCTTCTGCGAATGCACAGAACCAGAAGAAGATGGCTACTGTGGAGAAGGATACCATCCCGTTCTTCCGAGGAATGGCTGTGGGAGTAGATGTCATCGGACCGGTTCAGCTGATGGTCAGCGATTACGGCCAGTATGAGGCATCCCTCCGTATCAATCTCAAGGACAAGTACTATCCGGTCTTCGAGCTGGGATATGGCAAGGCTGATGCCAGCGACGAGAGCACGAAGATCAATTACAAGACCAGCGCTCCCTACGCCCGCATCGGTATAGACTGGAACCTGCTGAAGAACAAGCACGACGATTACCGTCTGTTCGGTGGCTTCCGCTATGGTTTCACCTCCTTCAAATACGATGTCACCTCTCCTCCTATCAAGGATCCGGTATGGGGTGGCGATGTTCCTTATGGAGCCGAAGGCGTGAAGAGCAACTATCACTGGCTGGAAGGAGTCTTCGGAGTAGATGCCAAGATCTGGGGTCCCGTCCGCATGGGATGGAGTTTCCGATACAAGCGCCGGTTGGCTAAGAAGGATGGCGAAATAGGCAACTGCTACTATGTGCCGGGCTTCGGAAAGCAAGGCGGTTCCCGATTAGGCGGCACCTTTAATGTTACACTCGAGATATAATCCGAGATATAGACAGATCGTTCATTCAAATTTCGCAAAAGCGGAAGTTCAGTAAGCAAGACAATGAAAAAAAAGAAACTGATTTGGCAGATACCTTTTCTGCTCATTCTGATCATAGGCAGTATCTTCGTGATACGCCAGCAGCACAACACCCCATTCCAGAAAGATGAGGGTATGGTGTTCGGCACCATCTATCACATCACTTACCAGAGCGACACCAACTATCAGAAAGAGATAGAGGCTGAGTTGCAGAAGGTGGACAATTCACTTTCCCCTTTCAACAAGACCTCCATCATCTCACGCATCAACCGCAATGAAAAGGTGAAGGTAGATGAGATGTTCAGCGAGGTATTCCAACTCGCCGAGAAGATTTCCGGAGATACAGACGGAGCCTTCGATATCACCGTGGCGCCTATGGTGAATGCCTGGGGATTCGGTTTCAAGACCGGTAACCCTCCTACCCGACAGACCATCGACAGTCTGCGTGCCATCGTGGGATTCCACACCGTTTCCCTGCAGGATGGTTACGTCATCAAGAAAAATCCGAAGACAATGCTCGACTGCTCTGCCATTGCCAAGGGATATGGCACCGATGTGGTAGCGAGATTCCTCAAGAAAAAGGGCGTTCAGAACTTCATGGTAGAGATAGGTGGAGAAATCGTGGTTAACGGCAACAGCGAGAAACTGCAGCCTTGGCGCATCGGAATCAACAAGCCTACGGACGATTCGCTCAATACCAATCAGGCTATCCAGGATGTAGTCAGCGTAAGCAATATCGCGATGGCAACCAGTGGCAACTACCGCAACTTCTACTACAAGAACGGAAAGAAGTATGCCCACACCATCGACCCGAAGACAGGCTATCCGGTACAGCACAACATCCTTTCTGCCACCGTATTTGCAGATGACTGTGCCACTGCCGATGCCTATGCCACTTCGTTCATGGTACTGGGATTGGATGGAGCCAAGAAGATTCTGGAGAAACATCCCGAGCTTTGCGCCTATCTGATTTATTCAGACCAGAAGGGCAGCAACCAAATCTGGTATTCTCCATCTCTTCAGAAGAAGTTAGGAAAATAAAACTTCAGAAAAAGTAAGAAAAATATAGAACGATGCAGGAAGATAAGTTATACGATACGCTCTTGAATCTGCCTCTGTTTCTCGGAATGAGCCGCACCGACCTTCTTCAGATTGCCGGACATACCAAGTTCGATTTCCAGAAGATAGAAGGAGGTGAGACTTTAACCGAGATAGGTGAACCCTATCACCGGTTGCTCTTTCTCCTTTCCGGAGAAGTGGCAGTAGAGACCATGGCAGACGACCGTGGGTATAGAATCGTAGAGACCATCAAGGCACCGGAGGTATTCATGATAGAACGCCTCTTCGGATACGACCAGCACTCGCCCCATCACTATGTGGCGAGAAATGACTGCAGCCTGATGAGCATCAGCAAGAAAGAAGTGCTGCGACTCGCCAAACAATACGAAATCTTCCACATCAATCTGCTCAACCTCATCTCCACCCAGGCACAGAGAAGCAATCGCCGCCTCTTCAGGGTACCCCCGAAGACGCTCAGCGACAGCATTATCCGATTCTTCGAGAATCATTGCCTACGCCCGGCAGGCGAAAAAAGCTTCTACATCAAGATGGATCGCCTGGCACAGGAACTGAATGTCAAGCGGCTCAAGGTATCAGTGGCGCTCAACGAACTGGAGACCCAGGGACTGATCGAACTCCATCGCGGCAGAATCAGCATCCCAGCACTCGAGAAATTAATCAATAGATAACATTCACTCGAGAAATTAATCAATAGATAACAATTAAAATTATGCAAGATAATAATTCCACAAAGAATAACGAAACCCAGAAGAGAGAGAATCCTTTCTTCCTGCCCTATGGCACCCCACATTATACAGTCCCTTTCCACCGCATCCAGCTCGGTGATTACGAAGAGGCTTTCATGGAAGGTATCCGACGCGATGACGAGGCCACTGATAAGATTATCAATGACCCGGCAGAACCAACCTTCGAGAACACCATTGCCCGCGTAGATACCGAGAAAGGAGAACATTATTACGATCTCCTGAGTCGTGTTTCCAATGTATTCTCTTGCATGATGAGTGCAGAAACCTGCGATGAGATGGAAGAACTGGCACAGAAACTGAGTCCGATCCTCACCAAGCATGCCAACGATATCACCCTGAACAAGAAGCTCTTCGAGCGCATCAAGTTTGTTCACGATCATCCCAACCGTAAGCTCAATGCCGAGGAACAGATGCTCCTCGATACCAGCTACGACGGTTTCGTGCGCAGCGGTGCCCTGCTCGATGAAGAAGGCAAGGAGAAGCTGCGCAAGCTCACCGAGGAGGCAAGCATGCTCACCCTCCAGTTCTCGCAGAATCTGCTGAAGGAAAACAAGGCTTACACCCTGCATATCACCGATAAGAATCAGCTCGACGGACTCCCTGAGACCGCCATCGCTGCCGCAGCCCATAATGCAAAGGAGAAGAACGAAGAGGGATGGATCTTCACCCTCGACTTCCCGAGCTACTCTCCTTTCATGACCTACTCTACCCAGCGCGAACTCCGCAAGCAGATGTACATGGCGAGAAATACCGTCTGCACCCACGACAACGAGCAGAACAACCTGCAGATCTGTCAGCGACTGGTCAACCTGCGCAGAGAGCTGGCACAGCTTCTGGGCTTCGAGACCTATGCCGATTACGTACTCCGTCATCGTATGGCAAGCACCACAGAAAATGTGTATAAGCTCCTGAACGATCTCATCGATGCCTACAAGCCTACCGCCATCCACGAGACGGCAGAGGTAGAGGCACTCGCCAAGAAACTGGAGGGCGATGATTTCGAGATGCAGCCATGGGATTTCGGATTCTATTCTCATAAGCTCCAGATGGAGAAGTACAATCTCGATGCAGAGATGCTTCGTCCTTATTTCCAGCTCGATAAGGTGATTGATGGCGTATTCGGTCTTGCCAACAAGCTCTACGGCATCACCTTCCAGGAGAACAAGGACATCCCGGTCTATCATCCTGATGTCAAGGCATACGAGGTATTCGATAAGGATGGCAGCTATCTGGCAGTCTTCTATGCCGACTTCTTCCCTCGCAAGGGCAAGCAGGGAGGTGCCTGGATGACAGAGTTCCAGGGACAGTGGATAGATTACAAGGGCACCAATGTGCGCCCTCATGTCAGCGTGGTAATGAACTTCACCAAGCCTACCGCCGAGAAGCCAGCCCTCCTGACCCTGGGCGAGGTAGAGACCTTCCTCCACGAGTTTGGTCACAGCCTCCACGGCATGTTTGCCAATACCCGTTTCGAGAGTCTTTCGGGCACCAATGTATGGTGGGACTTCGTAGAGTTGCCATCCCAGTTTATGGAAAACTATGCGGTGGAGAAGGATTTCCTGCGCACCTTTGCCTTCCATTACGAGACAGGCGAACCATTGCCGGACAATCTCATCGAGCGCATCGTGAAGAGCCGCAACTTCATGACGGCTTATGCCTGCCTGCGCCAGGTAAGTTTCGGATTGCTGGATATGGCATACTATACCAAGAAGGATGCCTTCACCGAAGATATCATCCCATTTGAGAAGGAGGCATGGAAAAAGGCGATGATCTTCCCACAGTTGCCTGATACCTGTATGACCGTACAGTTCTCTCATATCATGGCAGGTGGATATGCGGCTGGCTACTATAGCTACAAGTGGGCAGAGGTGCTCGATGCCGATGCCTTCAGCGTATTCAAGAAGAACGGCATCTTCGATCAGGCTACCGCCCAGAGCTTCCGTGACAATATCCTTTCCAAGGGAGGCACCGAGCATCCGATGACCCTCTACAAGCGATTCCGCGGACAGGAGCCAACCATCGATGCCCTGCTCGAACGCAACGAGATCAAGAGGAATGTAGAATCTAAATAAGATATGTAGTATCTAAAGTAGAATCTATATAGAAAATGTTGAATCTAAATAGAAAATGTTGAAGGATGGAAAATCAACTTTCTAAACAGAAGAAGCTCGACCTGCGCTATCTGCGCATGGCTCGCATCTGGGCTGAGAACAGCTACTGCAAGCGCCGCCAGGTAGGTGCGCTGGTGGTGAAGGACAAGATGATCATCAGCGATGGATACAATGGAACTCCCAGCGGATTCGAGAATATCTGCGAGGAGAACAATGTAACCAAGCCATACGTTCTGCATGCCGAAGCCAACGCCATCACCAAGCTGGCTCGCAGCAGCAACAACAGCGAGGGCAGTACACTCTATGTCACTGCCTCTCCCTGCATCGAATGCTCCAAGCTCATTATCCAGTCGGGCATCAAGCGTGTGGTCTATGCCGAGAAATACCGCCTCACCGACGGTGTGGATCTTCTGAAGCGTGCAGGAGTTGTGGTAGAATACATGAATCCGGATGAAGAAGAAGCCTCACAGGATTAAAGAGAGAAAAAGAGAGAAAGAAACGTTAGTATATTAAATTAGTTAGTTATGAATATGAATAAGAATAAGACCAATCGGTATATGCCCTTCATCATGGCGATCTGCGTTGTGCTGGGCATCATCATCGGCACATTCTTTTCGAATCATTTCGCCGGCAACCGTCTCAATGTCATCAACAGTGGAAGCAACCGTCTGAACAACCTGCTCCACCTCATCGATGACCAGTATGTAGATGCCGTGAACATCGATTCGCTAGTCGATAAGGCGATTCCTCAGATTCTTGCCGAACTGGATCCTCACTCTGTCTATATCAGTGCGAAGGATGCAGCAGCCGCCACCGACAACCTCAAGGGTTCGTTCTCGGGCGTAGGCATCGAGTTTGTCATCCGCCAGGACACCATCCATGTGCAGAATGTGATTCAGAACGGACCAGCCGAAAAGGCTGGATTGCTGGCAGGTGATAAGATTGTAGCCGTAGATGGCAAGCCTTTCGTAGGCAAGATTGTCACCAATCAGGAAGCGATGCACCGCCTCAAGGGTCCTAAGGATACCAAGGTGAAGATTGGCGTCATCCGCTATGGCAGCAAGAAGGTGCAGACCTTCACCGTCACCCGTGGCGAGATACCTACCAAGAGTGTCACCGCTGCCTATATGCTCGATGACAACACCGGATATATCCGCATCAAGAACTTCGGCGAGAACACCTATCCTGAGATGCTCATCGCCCTGGCAAAACTCTCCCAGCAGGGATTCAAGAATCTCTGTATCGACCTGCGCGACAATTCGGGTGGTTATCTCACAGCCGCTGTGAACATGGCAAACGAATTCCTGCCTGAGAAGAAACTCATCCTCTATACCCAGGGCCGCAAGTCGCCTCGCCAGGATTACATGAGTGATGGCAAGGGTTCCTACAAGAAGATTCCGATGGTTGTGCTCATCAATGAGGGTTCTGCTTCTTCGGCTGAGATCTTTGCAGGAGCCATGCAGGACAACGACCGTGCCACCATCATCGGCCGCCGTTCGTTCGGTAAGGGATTGGTACAGCAGCAGATTGAGTTCCCAGACCACAGTCTCATCCGTCTTACCATCGCCCGTTACTATACTCCATCAGGCAGATGTATCCAGAAACCATATACCCTGGGCGACAGCGGTGATTACGAGCAGGATCTCCTCACCCGTTATGAGCATGGAGAGTTCTTCTCGCAGGATAGCATCAAGCATACCGGTCCGGCTTACCATACCGGCATTGGCAGAGTTGTTTATGGTGGTGGTGGCATCACTCCAGATATCTTCGTTCCTGAAGATACCCTGGGTATGACATCTTACTTCAAGGAAGCGAGCATGAGCGGACTGATTCTCCAGTTTGCGTTCACCTATACGGACGACAACCGTCCTAAGTTGAACAATTTCAAGGAGATGATGGAACTCGCCGATTATCTTGATAAGCAGAACCTGGTAGAGCAGTTTGCCGTTTATGCCGACAAGCGCGGACTGAAGCGCCGCAACCTCCTCATCCGCAAGTCTCACAAACTGCTGGATCGTGTTCTCGACAGCCGTATCATCTACAATATGCTGGATGAACAGGCATGGACAGAATACATCAACCAGGATGATCCTGTAATCAGGAAAACTCTCGAGGTCTTCAATAATCACGCCGCCTTCCCTAAGAAGCCTGCTGCACCGACAAAGGCTACAAAGGCAACAAAGGCTGCAGGCAAAGTGGTAAAGAAGCAGTAAGCATGGATAAGAAAGAACTGAGAAAAATAATAAGAGATAGAAAGCGACAGTATTCCTCAAGTACTCTTGAGGAACTGTCGCTTTCTGTTTTGTCTCATCTCGAAGAGAATGGGCATCTGAAGTCTGCCCATACGGTGATGATGTACTATTCCCTCCCCGACGAGGTGAATACCCATCGTTTCATCGATAGCCTGGTGGCTTCCGGTAAGAAGGTATTATTGCCCGAAGTTATAGACGACCGGAATATGGTGCTTTGTGAATACTGCGGAAGAGCAGATTTAAGAGAAGGTGCCTATCATATCATGGAGCCTGCAGGCGCCCTTTTTCCTCCCCATCGCTACAGTGAGATAGATGTAGCCATCATCCCGGGTATGGCATTCGATATCCAGGGTAATCGTCTGGGCAGGGGCAAGGCCTATTACGACCGCTTCCTCCCGAAGATTCCTGGAGCCTACAGAATAGGCATCGCCTTCCCCTTCCAGCTCCTGTCTCAGATTCCTACGGAGGAAACAGATATCGCCATGAACGAAATCGTCTCGTAAGAAAGAGATCATATCATAAAAAAAACACTAACTGTACGGTTGAAACGGGCTGAAAGCCCAAAAGCTCCTAGCCCAGGGCATCGCCCTGGGTATAATAGCAATCAATAAGACGCCCTGTAAGGGCAAAAGTTTTTTTTATTGCTTGGTTTTTTAAAGCTTGTGCCCTTTCAGGGCGACGGGTTAGCGTTCATAATTACCCAGGGCGATGCCCTGGGCTAGGAGCTTCTGCCCTTTCAGGGCGTATTGGGTAATTTCAACCGTACAGGTCAAAAAAGCATTTTTTCGCATGAAAATACAATATAATGCGGGAAAATACGTTAATAAAAGAAAAAAAGGTGATTTTTTATTCTCCCCGATTAAACCTTTTAGGATTTTCGGGGTCAAATTAAACGATTAGAATTCATAAACTGAACTTTTATTATATCGTGTAAGATTCAATAGGAAATTTATTAGTTAGTATTTAGGTAAATCTGAAGCACCGGCTTGTGAAAGTCGATGCTTTTTTCGTTTTTTAACGGCAAACAATATGATTTCTCGTCTTTTTTTACTACTTTTGTACTTCAAAAAACAATGCAAATCAAAAAGGCATTGCCATCAAAACATAAACAACAATGATGAAACGAAGTAACTACATATTATTATCCATTCTGGCGATAGGCCTCATGGCTTCTTGCGCAGAAAAGAAAAAGAGCAAGATTATCATTGCCCCCAAACCTGTGGCACAGGTAACCAACAAACCCACCCAAGAGATGAGCGGATATGAACAGTCAAGAGATGTAGAATGGCTGGGCAACCATTACAAGGTGGTAGTGAAGCGAGAAGCCGACCACGAATTACCCATCATCCAACTGGACAAGACCAACAAGTATTACGATAATAAGATTACCATCCGCATTCTGAGAAGCGATGGTACCGAGTTCTTCAACCACACCTTTACAAAGGCAGCCTTTGAAAGCAATCTCGATAAGAAGACGAAATCGACGGGAGCCCTTCTGGGCATCGTTTTCGATAAGGCAGAAGGAAACAATCTCTGTTTTGCAGCCAGTGTCGGTTCCCCGGATATCACCAGCGATGAATATCTTCCATTGGTACTGCAAATATCAAGAATGGGTGCCGTCAGCATCAGCAACGACCAGGTTCTCGATACCGAATCCGATACCGAATCCACCTCTTCAGCCTCTTCTACTTCTAAAGAAGAATCAGAAGATGATGAAGAAGGAGTATAAACAAGAAATTCTATTAAGCGCAAGAAGTTTGCGCTTAATAGAATCTGATATCTGCAATCACCATGCTTCCCACCTGCTCGTTCAATCTGCGAACCAGGATGGAGCGATTCATGGTAAGATCAGCCCTCAATGCCGAATTCATCACTTTCACAAACAGCGTCTGGTTCTTGATGAATTTCTCACCGCAATAGGCTGCGATAGGTGCTCCTACCACAGTCTCCCAACTATCTATCAGACGTCTCTGCTGCAAAGGCGTCTCCAATCCCTGGTTTCTCAGAAACTCAGGCAATAGTTCTGCTATCGATTTAACTTTCTGTCTAAACATAAGCTATCCTCCTAAACATACGTTATTAAATATACGCTATTTTAAACATACGCTATTTCTCCATTATTCACCTCAAAAATCCGAAAATCGCCATTCAGTCGATGGAGAATCTGATCCAGATGATCCCTATTCGTATCCGTGATGAAAATCTGACCGAAGCTGTCACTCGATACCAGTTGAACGATGGCTTCAACTCTCTGAGCATCAAGCTTATCAAAGATATCATCCAGCAGCAGCAAAGGAGTGGTATTCGAACATGTACGCTGCAGGAAACTGAACTGCGCCAGCTTCAGGGCAATCACATAACTCTTGTTCTGTCCCTGACTACCCTCGCGCTTCATCTGATAATCTCCGATAGTAAATTCCAGGTCATCCCTATGCATGCCGTGCAATGAATATCCTACGGCTCTATCCTTGAACCGGTCACGCTGAATCACCTCCAGCAACGGTCCCCTCTGACAGTGGGAGATATAATGCAGCCCCACCTTCTCCTGGTTGCCCGAAATATGCTGGTAAATCTCCTGAAACAGCGGCACCAGCTCGTTCACAAACGCCTGTCTCTTGGCATAGAGCATTTCTCCGTTCATCGCCATCTGCTGTTCCCAGAGTTCCATCAGCGTGGCATCCGGTTCCTCCTCCATCTTCAGCAGCGCATTTCTCTGCTGCAGCGCCTTGTTGTAGTTGTTCAGCGCCTCGATATACGTATTGTCGTATTGCGAAATCACCACATCCATCAGCTTTCTTCTCTCCTCGCTTCCGCCTTCTATGAGCGAAACATCCGAAGGCGAAACATAGATGAGCGGGATGAGTCCGATGTGCTGCGAGAGCCTTTTATACTCCTTCTTGTTGCGTTTGAAGTGCTTCTTGGTCCCCCTTTTCATGCCGCAGTAGATGTTCTCCATATCCCCATTATCGCTCTCGTAGTTGCCTTCCAGCATGAAGAAAGCCTCGTCGTGCGTGATGATCTGCGAATCGATGGGATTGTTGGCGCTCCTGCAAAACGAGAGATAGTAGATGGCATCGAGAAAGTTGGTCTTACCCATACCATTATGGCCGATAAGACAGTTGATCTTGGGCGAAAGCTCCAGATTGGCACCCTTGATGTTTTTGTAATTAATAATGGAAATATTCTTTAAAATCATAGATACTTTTCTGCTAATTGACTGCAAAGTTAGCAGAAAAAGCCCAAAAAACGAAAAAAGTAGGCTAGAAATTTCAATATCTGAATAAAAATCAGTAAATTTGCAACCTAAAAGAATAAAAAACAAAGAAGAATAAAAAACATAGAATAATAAAAAACAAAAAATAAGAAATGGCAAACAACAACGTACAGGCTCAGGAAATCGAGAGCCTTAACATGAAAGAGGCCTTCTTCATGAAGTACAAGAAGGCAATTATGATCGCAGTGGTAGCATTGATCGTTATCATCGCAGGTGTATTCGCTTACATGTCTCAGATTGCAGGTCCTCGTGAGGACAAGGCAAGCACATTGCTCGGCAAGGGTCAGACCTATTTCCAGAACGAGATGTATGAGCAGGCACTCAACGGCGATGGCGCTGGCTACGTAGGATTCGCAAAGATTGCCAGCGAATACGGCAGCACCGATGCAGGCAACCTCGCCAACCTCTATGCAGGTCTCTGCTATGCCAACCTCGGCAAGTGGGCAGAGGCAGAGAAGAGCCTCGATGCATTCTCATCTAAGGGCGACGAGATGATCAGCCCAGCCGCTCAGGCAGCCCTCGGCGATGCATACGCTCACCTCAACAAGCTCGATGATGCCGTTGCCGCTTTCAAGAAGGCAGCTTCCATGGCAGACAGCAAGGCAGAGGATGATGCCAACAACTCTCTCTCTCCTGCCTTCCTCATCAAGGCTGGCGAAATCCTGGAGAGCCAGAACAAGAAGGCTGAGGCTTTGAGCATCTATCAGGACATCAAGAAGAAGTATGTAAACTCTATGCTCGTTCAGAGCTCTGAGATTGATAAGTACATCGAGCGTGCTTCCAACTAAATCAGAACATTATGGCAACAGCACTTCATAATTTGTCGGAATACGACTTTTCCAAGATTCCAGATGCCAGCAATATGTGCTTCGGTATCGTGGTAGCAGAATGGAACCCAGAGATTACAGGCGCCTTGCTCGATGGAGCTGTCAAGACGCTGGAGAAGCATGGAGCCATCCCAGAGAACATCCATGTGAAGACCGTACCGGGAAGCTTCGAGCTTATCTACGGCGCACATCAGATGGTGCTCAATGGCGGCTACGATGCAGTCATCATCCTGGGTAGTGTGATTCGTGGCGAGACTCCGCACTTCGACTATATCTGCGAGGGTGTCACCTACGGTATTGCGCGCCTCAATGCCACACAGGAAATCCCTGTCATCTACGGACTTCTCACCACCAACGACCTCCAGCAGGCGAAGGATCGCTGCGGCGGCAAGTTGGGCAACAAGGGTGACGAGTGCGCTATCGACGCTATCAAAATGGCAAAATTCTAATAAAATAAGAAAGCTCTTGACGTTTGGCGAAACCTGACTTCAAGAGCTTTTATTATATCCTCATCATATATTTTATTATATATATTACGTAGTTCATTATATAATTATACCCTTATTCGTATGAAGAAAGTATTTTTTATCCTCATCCCGGCGGTTATCCTCAGCCTCCTCTCCTGCTCTCCCAAGAAGCCGGCAGAAGAGAAGAAGAGCGCCATCGATACCATCCCCACGATGGTGATGCAGATACAGAAATGCACGCGCCTTTATACCGCCGAGGCGCACGTTCATAAGATCATCACCCACGATGACCAGTTCAAGCTTAAGGGTTCCTTCCTGAAGC
Organism: Prevotella sp. AM23-5; assembly: GCF_003473645.1. NCBI lineage: Bacteria > Pseudomonadati > Bacteroidota > Bacteroidia > Bacteroidales > Prevotellaceae > Prevotella > Prevotella sp. AM23-5. The sequence continues at coordinate 121,763 of NZ_QUCG01000001.1, forward strand.
ACGAATTCAACATCCCCGTGCCAGGCTCCAACCGAAAGGTAGCCATCCCCATGGATGCTACCATCAAGGCGTATGTAGATTTCCAGGGATTCTCAGACAGGAATGTGTCCCGTAAAGGCGATAAGATAGAAATCATCCTGCCCGACCCGAAGATGGTGCTCACCAGCACCCGAATCGACCACAAGAAACTGAAACAGTATGTCTCCCTCACCCGCAGCAACTACTCAGATGCCGAACTCACCCAGCTGGAACAGCAGGGCAGAGAGAGCATCATCCGCGATATTCCCAACCTCGACCTGATGGAGCAGGCTCGCATCAGTGCAGCCAATACCCTCATCCCGATGCTCAAGCAGATGGGTTTCCGGGAAGAGAACATCCAGATCAGCTTCCGCAAGAAGTTCACCCTCGATGATATCAGGGGATTCCTGCAGAACTCGGGAGTGGAGAAGAAAGATAAAAACTAGTGAGAAGAAAGATAAAAACTAGTGAGAAGAAAGATAAACCCTCAAACTAAGGAGGAATGAGATATGAAGAAATATGGCATCATCCTGCTCACCATCCTTGCCCTCATACTAGCGGGCACGATCTATTGGCTCAACAAGGATAATACGGTGAGCGTAACCACAGAAGAGCAGACCACCCTGTCGCCTACCCAGGTAGAGAGCATCGAGGCGATAGGCGAATGGGAGTTTCTCGCCATCAGCAACGAGGAACTGGTAGATACCGTTCGTCGCGGCTTCTTCGGCGACGACCAGCTGGTGCGCATCTATTACGGCACCCTGCGCCTGGGCATCAATATGAAAGATGTAAAGGAAGGATGGATCCAGGCAAATGCCGAGAAGGATTCCATCGTCTGCACCCTCCCTCCTATCCGACTGCTGGATAACAACTTCATCGACGAAGCCCGAACCCGCAGCTTCTTTGAAGAAGGAAAGTGGACGGGAGCCGACCGCCAGGCACTCTACGACCGTGCCTATGCACAGATGAAGAAACGCTGCCTCACCCCAGCCAATATCCGTATCGCCCAGCGCAATGCCAGGCAGCAATTCCGCGATATGTTCAAGGCTATGGGATTCCCCAATGCCCGGGTAGAGTTTGAAGAAAAATAGATATAGATTTTATAATTGTATTTTAAAGAGAGATTAATATGGAAGCAATCAACGAATTTTTCACATCCTTCAGTTCGTTCCTTTGGGGGTGGCCGATGATCATCCTGCTGCTGGGAACCCACATTTTCCTGACGGTTCGCCTGCGCTTTCCACAGCGTAAGATTTTCCAGGCGATATCGCTGTCCTTCAAGAAGGACAAGAATGCTACTGGCGATGTCTCCCAGTTCGGAGCCCTCGCCACTGCCCTTGCCGCTACCATCGGTACCGGTAATATCATAGGTGTGGCCACAGCCATCGCCCTGGGTGGACCAGGCGCCGTATTCTGGTGCTGGCTCACCGGTGTCTTCGGCATCTCCACCAAGTATGCCGAAGGTCTTCTTGCCGTGAAATACCGCGTCAAGACCAAGCGTGGAGAGATGCTTGGCGGTCCGATGTATGCCCTCGAAAAGGGATTGGGATGGAAGTGGCTCGGTATCCTCTTCGCCCTCTTTGCCGCCCTCGCCTCCTTCGGCATCGGCAGCACCGTACAGGCGAATGCCATCTCCACACTGGTAGAAAACCAGTATGGCATCAGTCCATACATCACCGGCGCTATCGTCACCCTCCTCGGTGCCGCAGTCATCATCGGTGGTGTGCAGAGCATCTCAAAAGTATGTGGAATGCTTGTGCCTTTCATGGCGATTTTCTATGTGGTGGGCTGCATCTATATCCTGATCGTCAATCACGCCTATCTCCTGCCAGCCCTGAAGGTTATCTTCGAATCCGCCTTCACCACCCGTGCAGCCGGCGGCGGTTTTGCAGGCAGCACCCTCATGATAGCAGCCCGCTATGGTATCGCCCGCGGACTCTTCTCCAACGAGTCGGGACTCGGTTCGGCACCTATCGTAGCTGCCGCCGCCCAGACCCGCAATCCGGTACGCCAGGCGCTGGTATCCTCTACCGGAACCTTCTGGGATACCGTCATCATCTGTGCCCTCACGGGATTGGTCATCACCTCCAGCATCATCGCCTATCCTGACATCGATTACCACGATGGCGCAGCGCTCACCAAGGCAGCCTTCAGCAAGATACCATACATAGGAGCCCCATTGCTTACCATCGGCCTCGCCACCTTCGCCTTCAGCACCACCCTGGGATGGAGCTATTATGGCGAACGCTGCGTAGAGTATCTCAAGGGAAAGCGCTGGATGCTCATCTATCGCATGTTGTATATTGTGAGTATCTTCCTGGGCAGTGTCATCAGCCTCGGACTGGTATGGAATATCGCCGACTGCATGAATGCCCTGATGGCGATACCAAACCTCATCTCCCTGCTCTGCCTCAGCGGCATCATCGTTCACGAAACCCGCAAGTATCTCTGGCGCGGCCAGCTTGACAGGGAGATGAACGAAGATGAGATTGAGGAACTGGAGTAGCGGATAACGAAATCTGAGAACTAGCGTAGCGGATACTGGAGATGCTTCATGCTGTGGCCACCCCACACGGTATCATTCACGTATTCGAATCCCATATTGGCATAGAGTCTTTCTGCCTTCGGATTGCCCTTATCCACGAGCAGTCCCACGGCAGGAAGACCCATTTCCCTGCCTTTTTCTATCACCGCCTTGAGCAGCATCTTGGCGATACCCTTGCCACGGAAGGCAGCAGGCACGGCGAGGCTGTCGATATAGAGTTCGCCCTCCTGGGTTTCCGGATCCATTCCTGTATAGTCAATTCCGAAGGTTTCCTTAGCCTCCTCGATGAATCGCTTGCGCAGCGCCTTGAGCTGTGCACCGTCGTAAGACACGATGATACCAGCAGTAATGCCCTCGCTATTGGTAGCCAGAAGCGTATTGCGGTAACTGTACTGGCTATCCTCCATTCTTACGAGTCTTTCCATCACCTGGTGGAATTCCGCCAGTGTATGATGAGCACCAGCCAGGTTCTGGCAGCATCCTGGGTTCATCGCCTCCATGATGAGCGATGCAATGTGCGACGCCCTGTCAGGCGTAGCCGGTTCAATTTTTATCTTCATTTTTGTTTAGAGTTATATCATTACATTATTTAATTAGTCATCCGATTCCCCTCTTCAAGTCAGAATCCGCTTGCAAAGATAGCAAAAACAATCGAGACAAAAGAATTTTTATATATTTTTCACCCTGCCCAACAGTTCATACAGACCATATCCTTGATGCACCGTTTCAGTGCATCAAGAGGGTTAACATACTGATTTACAAGCAAATTCATTTTCCTATATTCGAGCACATCGCACAAATTCTTCGCACAGAACCAAGGCTCGCCCTTCTCATTAGCAGCGGTTCTTACCGTTCCGAACGCCAGATTCTCAAAAACAGCAACCTGCGCAGCTTCCTTCTTGTTGGCTTTCTTCTTATTAAAAAAAATTACACAGAGCTGTCATTTTCATGAAATCACGTATTGGGGAATTTCCATCACAGCTATCACAATAACAGTTATCACAGTTTTTACGGAGGGGGTATCTGAAGGGAAGGAAAATGTTAAATGTAATTTAACTATATATATATATATAAATATATATAATATATATAGTTAGTTCTGGAATGAGAAAAAGAAAAGTGTTTCGAGAAACTGTGATAACTGTTATTGTGATAGCTCTTTGATGGAAAACTATGGTTTGTGATCTGCAAAGCTATGGTTTCTATTTATCAAAATTATGAGTTAGAATTATTAACGGGATTCGTATTCCGGGACTGCTGAAATCGGGGCTTGTCACACCCTGTTTTTTGGTGGTTCCCTAAAAAAGCCGTATCTTTGCATCGTCAAAAGAAGAAAGGCTGCACTTTGTATATTGCTCTCTGGGCGTGACGAGCTGTATGTAACTTAAATGAGCATGCCAAAGTCGAAATGACTTTGGCATGCTTTTTTTGTTTTTATAATTGAAGGGTAGCTTGTTGTAAGTCTATGGATTCGGCACGGAGCGTGCCGTGACCTCGCAAGACGATGATGCACTTGCCGAAGAATGCCTTCCTCTTTGGATCGGTGAAACGCTCCAGGGAGGTCTGATTGCCATTATCTGTGCCCAGAATCTCGGCGGTAGAAGAGAAATAAATCTCGTTCTCGGCATTCGGACAGAGATTGCCATCCTTATCTACTACATTTACTTCTACGAAGGTTGTAGGGGATGATGGGGATTGCAAATCCCCAGGAACGCCTGACGGGGTTTGGGCTGCGGACGCAAGGGTGTTCTGATAGGTCTTCTTCAAGACGAGATGATGAGGAGGACCGGCAGTCTTGATGGTCTGGGATGAAATCTCCCTGCCCTGCTTTCTCGCTACGACCTTTACTTCGCCCGGCTCGAAAGTTACTCGCCACATCACGTGGTACTCTGTGCTGCGATCAAAGGCGCCAGCATTTGCGGCATTGGCAGAAACAGCATTGGCTGCGGCACCATTTTCCTCTCCATGCACCTTCTTCTTCCGGATGCCCTGGCTCTTGCCATTGATGAACAGCTCTACCTCATCAGCCTGGTTGTAATAGCACCACATATCTATCTGCTGACCCGGAAGCCAGTTCCAGTGAGGGAAGAGATGGAGAACAGGCTTCTTCGTCCACTCACTCTGATACATATAATAACTGTCCTTAGGAAGACCAGCCAGGTCGATGATGCCAAAATAACTGCTGCGTGCCGGATAGGCATACGGAGTCGGTTCGCCGATATAGTCGAAACCAGTCCAGATAAACTGTCCGCCCACGAAATCATTGTGCTTCACCACATCCCAGGTCTCCTCGTGCGTACTGCTCCAGGAGGCATGCATATTATCATACGCCGAACACTTGAAGGATGGATCGGTATATGGCAGCCACCACTCCACCGGAGCCGTATAGATGCTGTCGCTCGGCATCCGGTAATAACCGCGCGTCTGGAGAGCCGAAACACTCTCGGAGAAAATGAACGGCTTGTCCGGGAAATTCCTTGGAACATCCTTCGCCCACTGATGATGATAATTGAATCCGATGACATCGATGGCACCGCTCTTGAAGAGATGATTCTTAGGATCAGGCTCGTTGCATCCGGCTGTTACCGGACGGGCGCCCCACGGATCATACTTCTTCACGATATCAGCCAGATGACGGGTGAGAAGAGAGTTCACGCTGAGTTCATCGCTATGTGCCAGAGTAGAAGCATCATGCCCCGCATTCAGGATGAGATTCGCCTGCTCCAGACTCAGGGTATCGGCAGCGGCATCCGACCACTGTTCGAGCACCTCGTTGCCGATGCTCCACATGATGATGCAAGGATGATTCCTGTCGCGCTTCACCAGATCAGAGAGATCACGCTGGTGCCATTCATCGAAGAAACGGGCATAATCGCCATTCGACTTCTTGCGGCGCCACATATCAAAGCTCTCGTCCATCACCATGATTCCCATGGAATCACACATATTCAGGAGTTCGGGAGCCGGAGGATTATGACTGCTTCGGATGGCATTCACACCCATATCCCTGAGGATGGTGAGCTTGCGATGAAGCGCATCCTCGTTGAGGGCGGCACCGAGACATCCGAAATCGTGATGCTCGCACACGCCATTGATCTTCATATTCTCGCCATTGAGAAAGAAACCCTTCCGGGCATCAAACCTCACATCACGGAATGCGGTCTGCGTAGTGGCGGTATCCACCACCTTGCCATTCACCACCAGTTCGCTCTTCACGGTATAGAGATAGCCCTTGCCGATAGACCAGAGATGAGGTTTCCTTACCTTGAGCTGCTGGCTCTGGGTGCCCTGGCTCCTTGCCACCACCTTGCCAGCCGCATCGTAGATGGTATTGCGGATGAATAGTTTCATCCTGCTGCCTTCGGCATGGAAATCCACCTTTACCTTGACATTACCCTTCGGCGTGGTAGCCACATACTGACCCCACTGTGGGATGTATGCCTTCTTCAGGGTCTTGGTAAACCAGACGTGACGGTAGATGCCGCAGCCCGAATACCAGCGGCTGTTGGGCTGGTCGCTGTTATCCACCTTCACGGCAATGACGTTATCACCCTTCTTATATATATAAGGTGTAAGATCGTACTCGAAGGTGCTGTAGCCGTAAGGGCGGGTGCCGAGCTTGTGACCGTTGATATAGACGGTGGAGTTCATATACACGCCATCGAAAGTGATGGTGAACCGGTCGTACTTCTCGTCTGGCGAAAGGGAGAAGTGCTTGCGATACCATCCGATGCCGCCCGGCAGCGCACCACCACTGGCTCCCGAAGGATTCGATGGAGAGAAATCGCCCTCTATCGCCCAGTCGTGAGGGAGATTCAGGCGGCGCCAATGCCCGTCGGAAAACTCCGAATTCTGCATACCGGCACTATCAGCCAAAACGAAAAGCCAGTCTTTATCAAAAGACTGGCGATCGCGGGCGCTCAAAGACTGAGCGCCCAATAGTAGAATTGCTAAAGCAAATATCTTCTTCATATTATTTCAATTTTACAGTCATTGCCTGACCTGCATACTTCACTACCTTGCCCTTAGGCGACTTGGCGAGATTCACGCCCTGCTGCTTCTTCTGATCTACCAGGATGACGTTGAAGCGGCGCTTCTGGAGCATGCCGTCGAAACTACCCTTGCGGGCACCGATGGTTACCTGCTTCAAGGCATCATTATACTTGAAATCGATTACAGCATACTTGCCCTTCTCGTAGTTATAGTTCGTGCCCTCATCCTCGTACAAGGCATAAGAGCCATCCTTGCCGGCATAGACATAGAGGTCGATCAACTCCGGTTTCTTCTCATCACTCCACTGCATCTCAGGACCTATCGGAAGGATGGCGCCCTCTGGGATGAAGACAGGAATCTTATCGTATGGCGCATCAGCCACGATGGTCTGACCGCCTGCATGATATGCTCCGGTATAGAAATCATACCAGCCCTTCTGCTTAGGCAGATAGACTTCGCGTGAATACTTCTGATACTCGCCTACCGGACAAGCCATCAGGGCAGAACCGAACATCCACTGATCCTTGATATCCAACACCTTCTCATCGCCATTGAAATCCATCACCAGTCCGCGCATCATGGTGTAATCCTTGAGATGCACCATACCCGCCATGCTGTAGAGGTAAGGCATCAGGCGATAGCGGAGCTTGTCGTAGGCTACGATGGTCTTGTAGGCAGGATGATCGGCTGGAGCGATGTTCCACACCTCACGCAACGGCCACTGACCGTGGGCACGATAGAGCGGAACGAAACAGCCAAACTGGTTCCAGCGAGCCTGCAACTCACGCCACTCCTTCAAATCGGCATTCTCCTTACCGGTCTTGTCAAACTCCTGCTGGGCTGCCACATAGCGGTTTTCCACACAGAAGCCACCCTGGTCCATTCCCCAGAAAGGAAGACCAGCCATGGAATAGTTCAATCCGGCAGTCATCTGCGCACGCATATCTTCCCAGCGGGTAGCGATGTCGCCCGACCAGGTAGCAGTGCTGTATCGCTGTTCGCCTGCAAAGCCCGAACGGGTGAGGAGGAAGACACGCTGGTTAGGGTTCACGCTGCGCTGACCATTGTAGATGGCGTCGGCATTCACGATGCTGTAGGCATTGAAATACTCGGTAGCCGTACCCAGGGCGGTAGGACCGGAGAGCGCCTTGCGGTACCACATCGGTGTACAGTCGCGCACATTCGGCTCAGAAGCATCCATCCACCAGGCATCGATACCGAACTTATACTTGGTATAGAGATTCTCATCCATCTGTCGCCAGAACATCTTTCTGGCTCCGGCATCGTAGGCATCATAGAAGGAGCCGCGGAAACCGAGCCAGTCGTGGATATCATCCTTGATAGCCTGGTGATACATCCACCCCTTGGCATCCAGTTCCTTGTAATTCTTCACGGTATCATAGAACTTCGGCCAGACCGAAATCATGAATCTTCCATGCAGGGCGTGCACACTGTCGAGCATCGCCTGAGGGTTCGGATAGCGAGCCGCCTCAAACTCGTGGCTTCCCCATGAATCCAGCTTCCAGTAGTTCCAGTCCTGTACGATGTTATCCACCGGAATCTTCAGGTCGCGGAACTTTTTCATGTTCTCCTCGATATCCATGCTGCTCTGATAGCGCTCGCGGCTCTGCCAGAATCCGAGCACCCACTTAGGATATACCGGAGCCTTGCCGGTAAGGGTGCGATAGCCCGAGATTACCTCGTCCATATCCTTTCCGGCGATGAAGTAATAATCCATATCCGGCGACATCTCGCTCCAGATGCTCAGCTGGTTCTTCTCTGCCTCAGAACGTGGGGATGCCACACGGAGACCGCAGTAGGAAACATCGCCATCCGGCTGCCATTCGATGCGGATTGGAGTCTTTATACCCTTCTTGATTGGAGTTTCAAACTTGAAGGAATTCGGATTCCAGGCGGTACGCCAGCGCTCAAGCACCACCAGCTTGCCGTCAATATAGACCTTCATATAGCCGGCGTAGTAGAGGATAAACTGATAGAAGCTGCTGGTTGGTGCCTCTACATATCCCTCGTAAACCACCTTGGAACCATTCAGCGCAAAGCCCTTAGGCAGGTTCTGGATGCCGCCCTTATCAGTCTTATTGCAGATTTCTGAAGTCTCAGGCATGGCATATTCAAAGTAGATGCTGTCCTCGCCACGAACAATCTTCTGTCCGTTCTTAGCCACGTAGGTACCGGTGAGCTGTCCTTCCTTACCGTCCTTGTCGTAGAGCTTGAAGGCACGGTTCAACTGGAGATAATCGTCCGGATTACCCCATCGGCTGTAGGAATAGGAATCCCAGAGGATGCCGTAGTTCTTGTTGGAGATGACGAAAGGCACACTCACCTTGGTGTTATACTGGAAGAGGTCTTCGTTCTTGCCCTTCATGTTGAGCTCTTCGCTCTGGTGCTGACCGAGGCCATAGAAGGCTTCATTGTCGGGCGAATCGAAGAGGGCACGCCATGACCATCCGTGCTTCTGTGCCTCAGGTACCTTGGCGATATCCACACCGATTTCACGGTCGGGCACGGTGAAAGGCTTGAAGGTCTTTCCTCCCTGTGCCACCTCTTTCAACAGTACCTGATCCTTGAGATCGTAGAAGGTAATCTGTCCGGTAGCCTCGTTCAGCACGGCACGCATGGCAGCGGTGGTGATGATGAGGTCATCGCCCTGCTCCTCCACCTTGTAATTTGCCTTGCCCTTCTGAGGCACGATGATAAGACTCTGCTTGTTGCGGAAGCTCTGCTCGGCAGTAGCCTGTACACGGATGATGCGGTCGCTGACCACCTGGAGGCGGATTTGCGACGGACCATAGTTCTGATGCTGTTTCAACTGTACGGTAAGATAGTTACCATTCTGGACAAAATCAGCTGCCTGGGCACCCATAGCGCCCAGAATCAATGCAGCCGTAACAAATAATGACTTTGTTGGTTTCATTTAGTTTGTTTTTAGAGTTTATAAAATTGTTATAACAGTTTATTTCTTCTAGATGTAATATTCCGCAGAATCTACCAGTCCGGCGCGAAGTGCGTACTTTGTTGCTTCGTGCACGTTGTTCACCCCGAGCTTTCTGAAGATATTCTTCCGGTGGGTATTCACGGTATGGAAACTGGAGAAACGCTTCTCGGCGATTTCCTTGGTTGTCATACCCAGGGCGATATCCTTGAGAATCTCGGTTTCGGTCTTGGTGAGATTCACTTTTTCTTCTGCTTCCTGCGGCTGAGTAAGGAGCACCTCCATCATTCGCTGGCAGACAAAACGCTTGCTGTCCACGCAGAAGCGTATCGCCTCCTTGATTTCCATCAGCGAACTCTCCTTCAGGAGCACGCTGAACATACTGCTGCTGGCGATGAGCACACGTACGAAATCGGCACTCAGGTCTTCGCTGAACAGCAGCCATCGGGTATAGGGAAAGCGTTGGTTGAGAATGAGCAGTTCGGCGGAATCATTGATATCGAAAAGCGTGTAATCGAGTATCACCACCGTATCTTCGTTTTCCCGCAAGGCAAGCATCAGCTCTGTCTTGTCTTCCACATACTTGTTTTCCAATCCTTCCATTTTCTCTATCACGTATATCAGTCCGGCACGCGTGATATCCTGCTTATCTGCCAATAGAATCTTCATAAGCAAATCTCCTTCTTTTATGTTGTTATATACTCTTTTATGACCAAACTTTTATGAAGGGAGAACATAGCAAAAGGCTATGTTCTCCCTGTTTTATCTTTCCTAGAATGACATGAGGAATCCCATTCGGATGCCCCACTTATCTACATTGGCATGATTCAGGTAGTTGATACGGCGCACATAATCGATTCCGAAGAACTTGAAGATGTTGTGCACACCGGCTACCACCTCCCAATATGGCGTGTTGCCAAAGGTGTAGGAGTTGTTAGGGAACTTGAAGATCACGTCATCCGATGTATTCTTCACCGGATTGTTCTTGTCGGTGAGCTGTCCCCATACTCCCTTCACGGCTACATACTCGCGCCACTTCAGTTTCTTGATGAGCGGAATGCGGTTGAGAAGCTTGCCGTTCATATCCCAGGCTACCGACCAGAAGAGCTGGCGGTCGCTCAGGAACTCCCAGTCTTTCATCATACTGATGGTTGCCTCCTGCTCGAAGATGGAGAGGTTGACTGGTGGCTGGACGAGCATGGTGAATGGAACCTTGTTCCACTGCATCTTGCCCACGATGTTGAAGTCCACATATCCGAAGCTGCCCAGCCACTGGCGCTTGTAGATGCCCAGCGTGGTGAGGTTGCTCTGATACTGACCGCCCATGAATCCGTCAAGACCCATGGAATGGCGGAGGGTGAGCTCAGGACTGTCGAGATTGATAGGCAATCGCTGCTGCTTGGTGTTGACATAGGTAACACCCGGGTTGTAGTCGATGCCCACAGATGCCTCGGTGGTGCGTATCTTCTTTACTTCCTCGCCCGTGTTCACCTTGAAATAATGCAGGTTGCCCACGGTGCGGTTGCTCTGCCATCTCATTCCCGCATCGAAGCGGAGTCCCCAGTCGGTCTCATAGACGAAGCTGAACTTCTGTCGCTGGTAGAGATACATCTGGTCCTGCGTAGCGGCACGGATGGTCATGAAGAAGTTATCCTTGTTGTGCAGCAGGTTGTCATCGGATGGAGAGGTGATATCGTGACCAATCTCGAAGACGAACTTGCGCATCGGGAACTCGAACGGACTGTTCTTTTTCTTGTTGAGCGAATAGGTGAAGAGATGACCGTAGTACCAGTTGTGGCTCTTCGTACCGTAGGCACCATATCCATCCCAGAAGAAATGAGGGTTGAGTGCCGCCATGGTGCGGGCTGCCAGACGCAGGCGCACGCCATCCACGTAGTTGTTGGAGAGGAAGGTGTTGATAGGTCCGAGGTCGAAGAGGCTCTTTCTGCCATCCTTTCCTCCGCTTCCTATCTCTACATAGTTCTCCATGAGCGCCTTGACGCCGAAGATGATGTACTTGAATCCCTTGGAATTCTCCATACGGTGGATGAAACTGTCCATCGAAGACTCACTCTTGGTGAGATCCACCTGTCGGTACTTGTTCCAGTAAGCCTCATCACGGTTCATCGCATCCATATCATGCCTTACCTTCGCCTTGCCCTTGAAGAGAATCTTCGGCAAAGGGTCGAAAGCGTAATCGGTGATTCGGGTGTTTCGCACCACCAGCAGGTCCTGCAGCAGCTTGTTCATGTGCATCTCTGCTATCATATCATCCTTGGTGAGCACCCACTCGCCATTGTCGAGCTTGGTATATTCCTGCTCAATCTTCATGTCTTTCACCCAGTTGACGGCAGAGTTGTGAGGCATATAGAGATTACATTTCTTGACGTGCAGGGTACTGTCGGCAAGCACATAGAGCTCGCCTCGGAATCCGAAGTCCTGACTGTTGGCTGGGATAAACTGCAGATGATAGCAGAGGTCGCGGTTCACATACACCGTATCTTCTATATAATAATGATAGAAGCTGATGGCTGTTCTGCCCAGCGGAGATGGGAACGGATACTGGAGCAGTCGCACATAGTCATCATAGATATCCACATCGGTAAAGACATCCTTGATGGCTGTATTCAGGATTTCTCCGGTCTGGATCACCTGTCCGATACCATTGCTCTGCTGCCCCTTGATGATATCCTTTTCGCTCTTCGGGTCCTTGCGGTAAACGTGCTGCGAAACGGTCTCATCGATACTTACCGGCAGGGTGAGCTTGCCGTTGTAAGGCGAAAGCTCTACCTGGTCGAGGAGATACTGTCGCTTGCTGAAGAACTTGCCCTCCATCTGTTCCTTGGTGATATCATTGAGTGCGAGGGTAATCTTCTGATATTTATCATACTGATAATAATCATAGTTGCTGAGGTCGCTCTTCTTCTTGGCAGCGATGACACGTCGCATGAGTTCCACGGCAGGGTTATCCTTGCGCTTGTATCTTCCCTTCTTCGATTTCACCACGACTTCTCCCAGCTTGTGGGAATCATCCTTGAGCTTGATCTCGAGGAAGCTGGTTTTCTCATCTACCTTGACCGTAGCGGTCTTGTAGCTCAGAGCGCTGACGGTAAGCATCAGTCCCGGCTTCTTTTCGATGGTAAACTTACCTTCTCCATCACTGGAAACGGCAATCTTGTGTCCCTTGTACTGCACACTTGCATACGATACGGCAAAGCCGTCATCGTCGATGACACGACCTGTTATCTTCTGCTGCGCCATCATCTGGAGTGTAGAAACCACCAGGAGGACGAGCACCAAATACAATTTTCTTATACCTTTCATTACCTTATTATATATATAGGGGCCTTGCGCCCATTATTAATCATTCTCTACTTTCAGGCTGCAAAGTTATAACATTATTCGTAAATAGCTGCAAAAACCTATTATATATTTCAGTTTTTTATGAGATTTTCAGAAATTCCTCCATCTCAGAGAGTTTCTTGATGATGCCATCGGGGATGGATTCATCCACCTTCTTCTCTTCCCACTGCAATCCCTTGATCCATAGGGTGTGGCACCCCAGCTTGTGGGCGGGGATGATATCCTTGCCATAGGTATCGCCCACTACCAGCACCTGAGAGGCTGGAAGATCGAGGGCGCAGACTCCGAGGGCGAAGATGGCTGGGTTCGGCTTGCGCACACCCACTACTGCCGATTCTATCACGTCCTCGAAATAGCCATCAATTCCTGCATCCTTCAATACCTGATTGATGTTGCCGTAGAAATTGGAAACCAGCACCATCGGATAACCCTTCTGCTTCAGATGCTCCAACACCAGCTTGTTCTCTTTCAGAAGGGCAAGGGTCTTGGCATTGATATAGCGAGCCATATCCTCTGCAATCTGATGAATTTCTGAATCTGAAAGGGAGAGGAAAAGGCTTTCTGATGAAGCATCAGAATCTTTTCCGGGATTCCCAAGCTTCGCCTGTTTCTCAGAATCATCCTTTCCTGTCTCCAGCAATTCCTTTCCTGCCAGGAAATTCAATTCCAGGATCAGTTTTTCTCTGAGAATATCCTCGAAATGGAAATCGGGAGTCACGATGGGATTCACAGCCAGTGCTCGCTCACCATACACGTAGGCATCGCGAAACGCCTGCTTGTGGATACTTACTCCTGGCTCAACTTCCTCGTCATCAGCCACACCGATGCCGAAGTGCTCGTAGCCCTGCCACAGCACTTCCGACCAGTGGTCGCCCCTGGTATCGAGCGTGCCACCATAATCAAAGATGATTCCTTTTATATCCAGTACTTTCATTATTTTCCTTTATTAATTGTTTGCTGCTGGCTCTTCTGATCAGCCTCGTATTCTTCCTGAATCTTCTTCAGGTCCTTGTTTCCCACCTTGATGAGCAGAATGCCGATGGCTATCCATACTAGCTCACGGATTCGGGTGATGAGACCGGTATATACACCCAGGGCACCCGTAAGATGCAGGCCATCCACCGCCAAGGCAAGACCACCCTCACGGGCTCCCAACTGCATAGGAGAGAAGAAGATGAGATTGCTGAAAAGCGATGAGAAGGCAAGAATCAGAATGCTGTCGGCGATGCTAATATCCGCCGCAAAAGCCTTCAGGATAAGATAAATCTCCAGGCTCTGGAGCACTCTCGCCATCACCTCGAAGAAGAGGGAACTGTAGAAAGTGCTCTTGTGCTGACCATGCAACAGGGCTATCTGCGAATCTATCTGCTCCAGGGTCTCCTGCTTCTCCTGCTCAAACCGCTTAGCCCAGCTCTTCACGAAAGGAATATGGGTGAGCAGACGGATGCCCTTCTGCGCCATTCCCGTCTTGTAACCGCGGGCGAAGAAGTAGATGCCGAGCAGGCAGAAGGCTGCGATGAAGCCCAGCATGATGCCCATAGGGACACCTATCGGATACAGGGCGATATAGAGAAATACCGACAGGAACCAGAACCAGAAATGGGAGAAGATGTGCATCATCACATAGAGAATGACCGATGATGTAGCCTTGCTCACACCCGTAAAAGGCTTCAGCTCCATAATGCGGTAAGGTTCGCCGCCCATCAATCCGCAGGGAGTGGTGTAGTTCAAGGCAAATCCGCTCACGGTGAGCTTATATACTCGCCAGAACGAGAGTCCCTTCACCCTACCCTCGTCGTTGATGATGAGCCACCAGGAAACGGTGTTCACCCAATAAACCACGAGCCACAGACCGAGAATCAGCGGGAAATAGATGCCCGCCTGCTTCAGATAGCGCCAGATATCGGTATAGTCCATATCCATCGTGCAGAGCATGATGATGATGGCGATGATACCGAACGCCATGAATATATTTCTGAACTTGTTATTCATAAATGAACTTGTTATTCGTTTATACCTCGTACTCTCCCTTCAGAAGCTTCTGGTTGAGCTTCAGACAAAGACGCTCGTGGGTTCCTCTCATATAGAAGAAAATCAGGCTGAACACGGTAATCTCGATAGCCGGATAAAGCCATGGAAGACCTATCAGGATAGAGATGAACAGCGTGATGCTGCGCCAGTTGAAGGTAAGGATATTGGCATATTTCATCAGTGGAAGACTACCCGCACGGAAGTCGGCACGCAACTGCTCAGGCAACTGTTGCGGATATCTTTCGCGCAGATTTCTCTTGAATATCTGGAAGATAGGAGTATCCCGCTCCTGTCCCAAGGTATAGTTCTTGTAGAAGAACTGGAAGAGTTTCTGCACTGGCTCCTTCTTCCATTTCATCTGCTTCCACAGCTCTACCTGCTTGCTGGCATCGTCCAGTTCGCTACCCTCCTTGCCTTTCAGGAAGAAGAGGTGAATCTGACGGTAGTAGTCGGCAAGACGGCTCTGAATGGCATGGCATCCGAAACCGGCAACAATGCAGAGTGCCCAGATTTTCCAGCCCCACTCCGGCATCAGACGGAAGGAGATGGCGAAGTAGATGCTGACAAACCAGAAGTCGCCAGCAGCACCATCCAGGATTCTGCCCAGGGCACTCTTCTGATTGGTGAGTCGTGCCAGCTGACCGTCGCAACTGTCATATACGTTTGCCCAAATGAGCAAGAAGATGCCCAAGATGTTGATTGCCAAATCGTCGAAATAGAAGCAGATGCCCGCTCCTACGCCGAGGAAAATGGAAAGAATGGTCACCACGTTTGGGGTGACGTGAAGCATGCGGAAGAATCGCGCCCACTGGTAGCCAATAGGACGATAGAAATAAATATCAATGTGCTCCTCGGTATCCGCTGATTTCAGAGAAGCCTTAAATTCCTGATTCATCTTTTTTTTAAAAATTATTGTTTATTTTAAAGCTTTTGCCCTTTCAGGGCGCCAGACTATTATCTATCTATAAACCCAGGGTGTTACCCTGGGCTAGGAGCTTCTGCCCTTTCAGGGCGTGCAAACCATTTTTGTTGCTATATAGAACGCAGCCTCATCACGGCATGGCGCAAAGCTAGGCCAGTCGTTGAAGTCGATGATGCGGATGCTGCCATCCTCGCTGACCACACAGTCGCCGCCATATACCGGCACATTCAGCATGTCGGCAGCCTTGTCAGCCTCAGCCTTCAGCGCCTCGGCATCGAAGGCGATGCCCTGAGCCTCACCATTGATCACCTCCAGTCCGAACTTGGAGCGATGACCGCATTTCGATGGATAGAACCAATAGAAGAAATCGGTACCCGATACGCCGTAGAACTTGATGAGGTCGCCCTTCAGATGCTCATTCACCACCACCGACGTGATGCCACGCAGCCAGAATTCCTTCAGCAACGCCTCAGCCTCCTGCTCGTTCTGCACATAGCAGGTATCCTCCTTCTGCTGCGCACAGCCGTCGCCACGCTTCAGCCAGCAAGGATAGTGGATATCCTTCACCATCTCTCCGTTTCTGCCGATGATGCGGCTCTCGGGAGTAGCGATCCCTCCGGCGATGAAACGCTCGGTCATGATGCGGCGGATGCAGCGGTTTACACCCAGACTGGAGTTCACCACCAATACGCCTTCCTCCTCTATTCTGCCGAGAATATCGAGTGCCTGCTTGCTGCGTGCCATCGAGAAGAAGCCATCCACGCCCACTGTCACACGGCAGCGAGGCCATCCGTAGGCTCTCTCCAACACAGTTGCCTTGCGGCAGAATTCCTTCTCGCACATCAGCATCACCTTCGCACCGAGTGCCTCCAGCTGCTGTTTTACGGCATTCATGATGGCTGCATCGTTATCCACGCAATTAGGCGAGAACTCGTTACCGCGGCATACACCCACCAGGGTCTTACCCTCCAGCGGATGGATGAAAGCCTCGGCCTTCGCAATATCCTCCTTGTGATCTACATCGAGAATCTTGTTGATAGGATAAGCCTCCAGCTTCAATCCCTCTACCACCAGCTGGCGCTGGAAGTTGCGCATACGGCTCATACCTTGCTCCATGCAGTGGTCGAGCACATCGAGCGCCTTGTCGCCCAGACAGTAGATGCCACCCGAAATCAGATGGTCATCTCCCTCCTGCTTGTCATGGAAGCCCGTAATTCGGGGTTTCTTGTGCGAGCCCTGCTTGTCGAGCAGACTGGCACCCTCGGCATCCTCCTGCTTCTCCACGCCTACCCACAACGGTTTTTCATCATCCACGTATGGGGTGACAGCCATGCAGCCGTCAATATCCTTTGCCTCCTGGAAGTGGCGGATATACTTCTTGAACTCCTCCTCACGGAAGATGGTATCCACGGTGGTAAGGCAGAAGCGCTCGCCACGGAGATATGGCGAGAGGGCATGCAGACTGTGCATGGAACTAGGAGTGGTCTTCACCACCAGGCGCAGAGGCACCGGCAGCTTCATCTGCTCCAGATGTTCACGCACCGCCGTGCTCCATTCGTTGACAATCACTACGATTTCGGTAGCACCGCAATCTACGAAGATGCGTAGAAGGCGCTCTATCATCGGTTCGCCGCATACCGGCACCAGGGGTTTAGGCTGTTCCACGCCTTCCTGTGCCAATCGGCTTCCCTCGCCTGCGGCTATAACTGCAAATCTCATTCTATTTCTAATTATTTTTATTTTTCTTCAAATTCCTATAACTTTCTTCTGTAGCAGCGGCGGCGACGGTGCTGCACGCTTTCCAGATACTGCCACTGGCTCTGCACTCCCTTGTTGCTCTCCATCTGCGGCATTGCCTCCGCCCATTTGAAGCCGTAGCGGTGGTACTGCTCGATGAGGTCGGCGAAGATGAGAGCATTGGCACCCTTGCTGCGGTATTCCGGAAGCACGCCGATGAGCACCAGATCCACGGTATCGGTGGCATGGCACTTCATCACCCGCAGAAGTCGCAGCCATCCCCATGGGAAGAGCTTGCCGTTGCGGTTCTTCTGCAGCGCCTCGGTCATGGATGGGAAGGATACGCCGAAACCGATCAGGCGGTTGTTGTCGTTGCCATCTACCACACCGGTGATGAGGTTCATATCCGCCATCTTGATATACGAATCCACATACCCGTCGATCTGTCGGTCGGTGAGTTGCTGGAAATCGTAGAGATCCTTGTAGGTTTCGTTGACGATGCGGAAGACTTCCCTGCCCATACCGCCCTGAACCAGTTCGTGCTTGGTAAACTTATGCACATGCAGATTGTAGCGGCTCTCGATGAGCTGGGCTGTCTTGGCGAATTTCGGAGGAGTTACCTCAGGCACCTTGATGCGGTACTCCAGCCAGTCGTTGTCCTTCTGGAAGAGCTCCAGAGCATCCATGTGCTTGGGATAATAAGGGTAATTGTAGTTGACGTACATGGTGGATTTCTCGTGGAATCCTTCGATGAGCATTCCCTCGCGGTCCATATCGGTAAAGCCAAGTGGCCCTACCAATTCTTCCATGCCACGCTCTCTGCCCCACCGGGCTGCGGCATCCAGCAGCATACAGGAAACCTCGAGATTATCGATGAAGTCGAACCATCCGAAGCGCACCTGCTTCTTGTTCCACTGGTCGTTGGCACAATGGTTGATGATGGCGGCAATGCGGCCTACCACCTTCGGGATGCTGTAATCGATAGCCAGGAAATATTGCGCTTCGCAGAAGTCGAAGGCAGGATTCTTGCCTTTGCTCAATGTATTCCACTCGTCAAAACGCAAGTAAGGAACGGCATATTTGCTACCTTCATAAAGGTCGTAATAGAACTGTATGAAAGTTCTCAATCCTTTCTTGGTAGTAACGGGTATGATTCTAATATCACTCATTGATCTGATTTTTTTCTAAAACTTTTTGCTCTGATTTTTCTTTTTATAATAATGTATCATCAGAAAAACGGTGCAAAAGTACGAGTTTTTTCCGAGATGGCAAACGAAATCATTGTTTTTTTTCCTGCCGAGCGTTAAAATCATCGAATATTTCCCCCTTTCGGAAATAAAGCAGTAACTTTGCAGGCTGATATGAAGAAATCAAGAGATAATTATACATTCCTGACCCATGCACCGGTGCATCGGGTGATTTTTACGATGGCGATTCCTACCATTATCAGCATGTTATCGACGAGTATGTACAACCTCGCCGACACCTACTTCGTGGGCAGCATCAATACCCAGAGCGTGGCAGCGGTAGGCGTTTCCTTCGCCATGATGTCAGTAATCCAGGCCGTTGGTTTCCTCTATGGTCATGGCTCCGGCAACTATATTTCCCGAATGCTGGGAGCCAAGGAGGTGGAGAAGGCGAAGAAGATGGCATCCACGGGCTTCGTGCTGAGTTTCCTGACGGGATTTCTCATCGCCATTCTTGGACAACTTTTCCTTACACCACTGTGCATTCTTCTGGGTTCCACCCCCACCATCCAGCCCTACGCCGAGCGCTATCTCGGCATCATCCTGCTGGGTGCTCCCTTCATGACAACCTCTCTGACCCTCAACAACCAGATGCGCTTCCAGGGCAATGCGATGTATGCAATGAAGGGAATCATGTCGGGAGTGCTCCTCAATCTCATCCTTGCCCCACTGCTCATCCTTTATTTTGCCATGGGCATCACGGGTGCCGCCATCGCCACCCTCATCAGCCAGTGCTTCGGCTGCGCCATGCTCTTCTGGATGACGCACAAGGGAGAAAACATCCGCATCCATCTTCGCAACTTCACTCCATCCAGGGCCTACTTCAAGGAGATTATCTTTGGCGGCACACCTTCCTTATCAAGACAGGGCTTGGGAAGCATCGCCACACTGATGCTGAACGTGGCTGCCGGAGCCTACGGAGATGCAGCCATTGCGGGTATGAGTATCGTGACGAGAATCTCGTTCTTCACCTATGCCGTGGTCATCGGACTGGGTCAGGGGTTCCAGCCGCTCTGCGGTTTCTGTTATGGAGCCAAGTTGTACGAGCGTGTGAAGGAGGCTTTCTTTTTCTGCATCAAATGCGGCACGGTATTTCTGGCGGTTTGTGCCGTTTTCGGCTTCCTTTTCTCCGAACCTATCATTGAACTCTTCCGTGATGATGCCAGCGTGGTAGCAGTGGGTTCTGTTGCCCTGAAGTGGCAGGTAATCAGCTTTCCTCTGATTGCTACCATCGTGCTGACGAATATGTTGACTCAGACCATCCGCAAGCCTGTACGTGCGAATATCGTGGCAGCAGCACGTAGCGGTTTGTTCTTCATTCCGCTCATTTTCATCCTCCCTCATTTCTTCGGATTACTGGGCGTGGAGATGTGTCAGGCGTGGGCAGATATCTGCTCCTTCCTCGTGGCGGTACCGATAGCCTGGAGTGCATTCAGGGATATGAAATTTCAGAAACGCTAAAAAAATCACAAAAAACAAGAACGAATTCTTTGCAGTTCAAGAAATTAATCGTATCTTTGCAGTCGAATTTTATTGATACATGAAGAAAATGAGTAAAGATACACTAACTCATCAGCTGACAGAGACTATCGACGAGCTTTCAAGCGCCGAATCGCTGAAGGGTCTCTTCCATCAGCATAGAGACGGGAATCCACTTCCTTCGGGCAAGGCGCTCGAAGACATCATAAATCTGTCTCGTTCCATCCTCTTTCCGGGATATTTCGGAAACTCATCCGTGAATATCTCTACCATCAAATACCATATCGGAGTAAGAGTTGAGAAACTCTACGAGATGCTCGCAGAACAGATTCTCGCCGGACTCTGCTTCGCCAACGACTGCGAATCGGAAACCCAGGCAGAACTGCAGCACCAGCGTGCCAAGGCAGGTGTCATCGCCGCCAAAGCCATCATGGAATTTCCCAAGCTCCGCAAGATTCTCGCCACCGACGTAGAGGCAGCCTACAACGGTGACCCAGCAGCGATGAGCCACGGAGAAATCATCTCCTGCTATCCCGTGATCAAGGCTATCACCAACTATCGTATCGCTCATGTTCTGCACAAGCTCGGCGTGCCACTCATCCCAAGAATGATGACGGAGCTGGCACACTCGGAGACGGGTATCGATATCAATCCGGAGGCTACCATCGGCCACCACTTCACCATCGACCATGGCACGGGTGTGGTTATCGGTGCCACCTGCATCATCGGCAACAACGTGAAGCTCTACCAGGGTGTTACCCTCGGAGCCAAGAGTTTCCCACTGGATAAGGACGGCAATCCTATCAAGGGAATCCCTCGCCACCCTATCCTGGAAGACGATGTCATCGTGTATGCCAACGCCACCATCCTGGGCAGAATCACCATCGGAGAAGGCTGCATCGTGGGCGCCAACGTATGGGTGACCAAGGATATGAAGCCGAAAACAAAGAAATATAGAAAAGAAAAACAAAGTTTATTAGATATAGAATTCAATAATGGAACAGGAATTTGAACTCATTGCCAAGACCTTTATGGGTCTGGAGCCAGTCTTGGCTGAGGAGCTCACCCAACTGGGTGCTAACAATGTACAAATAGGTCGCCGCATGGTATCTTTCACTGGCGACAAGGAAATGATGTATCGTGCTAACTTCCAGTTACACACAGCCATCCGCATCTTGAAACCTATCAAGCACTTCAAGGCTCGTTCTGCCGAAGAGGTGTACGACGAGGTTCAGAAGATCAAGTGGGATGACATCTTAGACGTGAAGAAGACTTTCTCGGTAGATTCAGTAGTCTATTCTGAGGAGTTCCGCAACTCACGCTTCGTGACTTACAAGGTAAAGGATGCCATCGTGGACTGGTTCCGCGAGAAGCAGGGCACACGTCCTAACATCAGCGTGTCTAACCCAGACATCCGCCTCAACATCCATATCGCAGAGGATAACGCTACCCTGAGTCTCGACTCAAGCGGTGAGAGTCTGCACCGCCGCGGCTACCGTCAGGAGCAGGTAGAGGCACCTCTGAACGAGGTACTCGCTGCAGGTATGATCCTGATGACCGGCTGGAAGGGCGAATGCGACTTCATCGACCCAATGTGCGGTTCGGGAACCATCGCCATCGAGGCTGCCCTCATCGCCCGCAACATCTCTCCAGGTGTATTCCGCAAGGAGTTTGCCTTCGAGAAGTGGAACGATTTCGACCAGGATCTCTTCGATATGATCTATAACGACGACTCTCAGGAGCGCGAGTTCGAGCACCACATCTACGGATATGATGTAGATATGAAGGCGGTGAACACTGCCAACCTCAACGTGCGTGCAGCCGGTCTGAGCAAGGATATCACCATCGCCCAGCAGGATTTCAAGGACTTCACACAGCCTGCCGAGAAGAGCATCATCGTGATGAACCCTCCATACGGCGAGCGCATCTCTACCCCTAACCTGCTGAACACCTACAAGATGATCGGCGAGCGATTCAAGCGTGCCTTCGCAGGCAACGAGGCTTGGGTACTGAGCTACCGCGAGGAGTGCTTCGAGCAGATTGGACTGAAGCCATCTATCAAGATTCCGGTATATAACGGAAGTCTGGAGTGCGAGTTCCGCAAGTATGTGATGTTCGACGGCAAGATGAAGGAGTTCCGCTCTGAGGGCGGTATCGTGAAGACTGAGCGCGAGAAGAGCGAGATGGCGCAGAAGCACCGTTTCAAGAAGGAGCGCGAGTTCAAGAAGCGTGTGAGCGAGGAGACTGAGAACGAGGAGGCAGATATCCGCAGCTTCCAGTTCCACAGCCATCGCCTGGAGGACTTCGAGAAGCGCCGCAATGATATTCGCCGTGGCGGACGTCCACGTGTGGGTGCTGCCGGAAGACGCGACGATGATGATGACCGCAAGGGCGGCCGCAGTTTCGGAGGCAAGCGCGGAGGCGACCGTAACGACCGTAACAACAAGCGCGGTGGTTTCAAGGGAGACCGTAATGACAAGCGCGGTGGTTTCAAGGGAGACCGCAGAGGTGGCAAGAACTTCGGAGGAAAGCGTGGCAGCAAGCCTAGCTTCGACACCGACTTTGATGACGAGGATTAAGATTTTCTAGCAATGCGGTGAAACGCCGTATTGCTAAGAATTCTAGCAATGCTGCGAAACGCTGCGTCGCTAAAGATAAAATCCTAGTTATCAGATAGATAAACCACATAACACCACAAAACATGGTGTTATGTGTTACAAAAAACAAGAAAAAAAATGATGAATCTGAAGAATTCAATTTATAAATTATCTTTTGCAGCTATGATTTCCATGATGGCAATGAATGCAACCGAGATACAGGCTCAGGGCGTGGTTCCTGCGCAGAAAGGCGAGAAAGCCTTCACACTGGAAGACCTGAACTTCGGTGGCAACAACTACCGCAACATGGTGGCAAAGAACCGCTGGTGCACCTGGTGGGGAAATGAACTTATCCATCAGGACATCGAGGCATGCTATCTCGTAAACAAGACTACCGGAAAGGAGACAAAACTCTTCGGTATCAACGATATCAACCAGTGGATTGCTCCTACCAAGGACATCAAGGTAAGAGCCCTCTACAACGCTCAGTTCCCTTTTGCAGGAAAGAGCATCGTGATGGTAAGCAACGGCAGCAAGACCTACACCATCGACTTCAAGAAGCATAAGCTGCTGAGCGAGATGGAGTTTGAAGATGGCGAGAACCTCCTCGAGGCTAACGCACAGCAGAATGCATTCGCCTATCTGAAGGGCAGCAACCTCTA
The DNA here is from genome assembly GCF_003473645.1 of Prevotella sp. AM23-5. NCBI lineage: Bacteria > Pseudomonadati > Bacteroidota > Bacteroidia > Bacteroidales > Prevotellaceae > Prevotella > Prevotella sp. AM23-5. The sequence goes on from NZ_QUCG01000001.1 coordinate 145,310, forward strand.
TGTGCGCACCTTCGATGTAACCAACAATGCCATGACAAGAGAGAAGAAGTCTCACGATTTCCAGATCTCTACAGACGGCAGCCGCTCTATCGTCTATGGTCAGAGTGTTCACCGCGATGAGTTCGGCATCAGCAAGGGTACCTTCTGGAGCCCTAACGGCGAACTGCTCGCCTTCTACCGCATGGACCAGAGCATGGTGACTGATTATCCACAGGTGGATATCCCGGAGATAGATTACTTCAATCATCCTGAGACAGAGACCTGCTGCGCCAAGCCTGCACCAGACAAGTATCCGATGACAGGCGAAACATCGCACAAGGTTACCGTGGGCGTATTCGACTGCATGACAGGCAAGACTGTCTATCTGAAGGCAGGCGACCCTACAGACCGCTACTTCACCAACATCGCATGGAGTCCGGACAGCAAGACCATCTACATGTTTGAGTTGAACCGCGACCAGAACGACTGTCGCCTTACTGCCTACAGTGCAGAGACCGGCGAGAAGACCGGCGAGCTCTATCGCGAGACCGATGAGAAATACGTGGAGCCTTGCCACCCTATCCAGTTCCTGCCTTGGGACAGCAACAGCTTCATCATGCAGAGCCGCAAGGATGGTTACAACCACCTTTACCTCTGCACCCTGGGCAAGCACGGCAGCCGTATGGCGAGCAACACAGAATCGCTCGAAATCAAGCAGTTGACATCGGGTAAATGGGAAGTGATGGAAGTGCTCGGCTTCAACGCCAAGCGCAAGAGCATCATCATCGCATCCAACGAATGCTCTCCTATCCAGCGTAATATCTTCACCGTAGATACCAAGACCGGCAAGCGCACCATGATGGACGATTGCGGCAAGGGATGGCACAACGCTACCCTGAGCGGGAACGGACAGTTTATCTATGACAACTACTCTACTCCAACCGTGCCTCGCAAGATTGCCATCGTAAACACCGAGAACGGCAAGCGCACCGCTTACTTCACAGCCAAGAACCCATGGAAGGGCTACAACGTGCCTGAATACAGCTGCGGTTCGATCAAGGCTGACGACGGCGAGACCGACCTCTACTGGAGAATGGTGAAGCCGGTGAACTTCGACCCTAACAAGAAGTATCCTACCATTATATATGTATATGGTGGACCTCACGCCCACAACGTGGATGCCCGCTGGAACTACTCTAGCCGTGGCTGGGAAACCTACATGGCAGAGAAGGGCTATCTGCTCTTCATCCTCGACAACCGTGGTAGCGAGAACCGTGGCAAGGCTTTCGAGCAGGCTACCTTCCGCCAGCTGGGTCAGGTAGAGATGAAGGACCAGATGAAGGGTGTAGAGTACCTGAAGACCCTGCCTTACGTAGATGCCGACAAGATTGGTGTTCACGGATGGAGCTTCGGTGGATTCATGACCATCTCGCTGATGACCAACTATCCTGACGTATTCAAGGTAGGCGTAGCAGGCGGTCCGGTAATCGACTGGCACTGGTACGAGGTGATGTATGGCGAGCGCTATATGGATACCCCACAGACCAACCCAGAGGGTTACAAGAAGACATCCCTGCTCTATCAGGCTAAGAACCTGAAGGGTAAGCTGCAGATTATCCAGGGCTTGAACGATGTGACCGTGGTGCCACAGCACTGCCTCACCTTCCTGAAGGCTTGTATCGCAGCAGGTACCCAGCCAGATTTCTTCGTATATCCAGGTGAGCCTCACAACATGAGAGGTCATCAGAGCACTCACTTGCACGAAAGAATCAGCAACTACTTCTTCGACTACCTGAAGTAAAAAGAATATTATTTAATGTATAAGAGACTCTATCCGAAAGAAAACCAACCTTCGGAACAAAAAGATGATTAACAAGATAAGAAAAGTAATTTTATTAATTACCGCTATACTCTTTGCCTGCCACCTGCAAGTGGCAGGTAAAGAGTTTTTTGTTTCTGAACAGAGCATCCCCGACTTTAAATTCATCTTCGATAAGCTATCTCAGAACCGCATCACCTATAATCGTTACAACGACAGCATCTTCAGTATCCACAACCACGACGAATGGATAAGATTCTTTATGACTAGAAGCCAGAAGAACCATAAGATCTATAACGAGAACGAGAAGCTGCTGAATAGCATTGCAGATTATTTCGAAACCGATATGACAGATACTACGAAGGAAAACATTTTGCCGGATGCAGCCTACGACAGTCTGAATGTACATTTCTTTCGTAACTACGCCTATGCCCTCACGGATCCCTTCATCACCAACAGGGTTACCGACATTCTGATCAGAAACTTCAAGAACCGGCAAGACCAGAACTACTATTGTCTGAGAGCCATGAGCTGGAAGGGGGCATCCTATTACCAGATATGGAAGCTGAATAGAGACAACGAGACTTTGAAAAAAGCATACGATTGCATCGCATACGTAGCCGACAGTGCACACTGCCATACGCCCGAAGAACTGGGTCTGTACGGCTATGCCCTACAGAATCTGTGCCTATCCGAATGGACACTCCACCATATCCAACCCCTGAAAAAACTGCAGGAAAGATATGAAAAGCTGGAAGTACTGGCTAGAAATCATACGGCAGACCAACTGGAAGTACCCGAAACGAGAAGGCAGCTATGGATTAACCGCATCAAAGACAGAGACTTGGAGATAGTAAGAGGTATCTATCTCACCAATCCGGAACTGATAGAAAAGAAAGAAGGAGACGATTTGGTAAAACGGGTGATAAAACAATATCCGGATACCGTAGGACTCAGCATCTCATCGAAGCTCAATCTCATCGTCATGAAGCTAAGAATTGGAGAAATCCAGACAAGAACAGCCTTGAAAGAAGCCAAGGAAATATACGAAACATCAATCAAACCCCTTACCCGACAAAAAATTCTGGGGGAAGGTGCCTTCAATTCGCTGATGAATCATTATACCAACCTGGCATTCATCGTAGATACCGCCAGAGTTTCAGCCAAGTACAAAAAGGAGTGCGTAAGGATGTTTTGTGAAGACATTATCAGGATGTTCAGACATCGCAAAGACCAGCAGAACTCCACACAGTATAACCAGACACTGGAACATGTGAGCACCTATCCCCGACTCATCAAATACCTGAGCGATGAAGAAAGAATAGGATTCGTGATGGAACTGAACGTAGCAACCCAGGTTACCACCTACGCCCACTCTACCCACGTGGCACGACTTGCAGAAGCCATGATGAAAGCCATCATCAGGCACCAGCGGGAACTGCTGGTAGGAAAGCTGGGCATCACCAGCAAATGGCAGGTAAGGCTTCATCAGCGACAGCTCATCAACTTCATCACCCGTGCTGCACTCTGTCACGACATTGGCAAGAACAGTATCGTAAGCGTGGTGAACAACGACTATCGACAGCTGTGCGATGAGGAGCGAAGAATCATCAGAATGCATCCCCGAATGGGACTGAAATACCTGAAGATATCGCAGAAGCTGAAATACTACCACGATACCACGCTGGGACATCATAAATGGTACAACGGCAAGGGAGGCTATCCAAGCGACTTCGACAACACCAAGTCGCCTTTCCGCTTCATGATAGACATCATAACCCTGTGCGACTGCATGCAGGCTGCCACCGAGCGAGTAGGCAGAAACTACAAGCAGGAAAAGAGCTTCGAAAAAGTGATGGAAGAGCTGAGAGAAGGCGCAGGAACCCGATACAATCCCGACCTGTTGAAGCTGATAGATGACATACCGGAACTCTACAATGAACTGGAGAGGATAGCCATCTACGGATGGCCAGATATCTATTATGAAATCTATAAGAACTATATGCGATAAAGATTTTAGGCTTTTTGCTTGTATAGTTCGCTGAAATTTAGTAATTTTGCAGCAAATTAGAAATTTGGATGCAAAAAGTAGTAAATATCTATCCTGATTGTAAAAGAAGGAGATGATCAATATCCTGATTGTAACATATAATAGAAGAATTATTAAACGTAACTACGATGAAAATATTATTGTTAGGAGGCGGTGGCCGCGAGCACGCCTTAGCTTGGAAAATCGCTCAGAGCGAGAAGTGTGAGAAACTCTTTATCGCTCCTGGCAATGCCGGTACGCAGAATGTCGGCGAGAATGTGAATATCAAGGCTGACGACTTCGAGGCGCTCAAGAACTTCGCTGTCGAGAACGGTGTTGATATGGTGGTAGTAGGTCCGGAAGACCCACTGGTAAAGGGTGTCTATGATGACTTCAAGGCTGACCCTCGCACCCAGAACATCCCTGTGATTGGTCCATCAAAGGCTGGTGCCGTGCTGGAAGGAAGCAAGGACTTCGCCAAGCAGTTTATGAAGCGCCACAACATTCCGACAGCTCAGTATGAGACTTTCGACGGCGAGCACGTAGAAGAAGGCTTGAAGTTCCTGGAGACTCTGAAGGCTCCATACGTGTTGAAGGCTGACGGTTTGTGCGCCGGTAAGGGTGTTCTCATCCTTCCTACCCTGGAAGAGGCCAAGAAGGAGTTCAAGGAGATGCTCGGCGGTATGTTCGGCAACGCTTCTGCACGCGTAGTTATCGAGGAATTCCTCAGCGGTATCGAGTGCTCCGTATTCGTATTGACCGATGGCAAGAACTACAAGATTCTGCCTGAGGCTAAGGACTACAAGCGCATCGGCGAGCACGATACCGGTCTGAACACCGGCGGTATGGGTAGCGTAACCCCTGTACCATTCGCAACCAAGGAGTGGATGCAGAAGGTGGATGAGCGCATCATCCGTCCTACCGTAGAGGGTCTGGCTGAGGAGAACATCGACTACAAGGGCTTCATCTTCTTCGGTCTGATCAATGTAGAGGGCGAGCCTATGGTTATCGAGTACAACTGCCGTATGGGTGACCCAGAGACAGAGAGCGTGATGCTCCGCCTGAAGAGCGACATCGTGGATCTCTTCGAGGGTGTAGCTGCCGGCGATCTTGACAAGCGCAGCATCGAGTTTGATGAGCGTGCAGCTGTCTGCGTGATGCTCGTAAGCGGTGGTTATCCAGAGGCTTACAAGAAGGGTTATCCTATCCAGGGTATCGATGATGTGGAAGGTTCTGTAGTTTTCCACTCAGGTACAGCCATGAAGGATGGAGAGGTTGTAACCAATGGCGGCCGTGTAATCTGCGTAAGCAGCTACGGCAAGGATAAGGAAGAGGCTCTGAAGAAGAGCTTTGCCGAGGCTCAGAAGATTCAGTTCACAGACAAGTACTTCCGCTCTGATATCGGACAGGATCTTTAATCCATAGGCTCCACACGCCCTGAACCAACGGTCACCGGCCGAAGGGAAAGGTAAAGGGCAAAAGCTCCCAGACATTGTATTGGCAGCCAGACGCCCTGAAAGGGCAGAAGCTCTCAGCCCAGGGCAACGCCCTGGATTATGATTCAAGGGAGAATGTCGCCCTGTAAGGGCAAAAGCTTCATCATATTTCAAAAAATTAGATGTTAAGAAAGAAAACTTTTCAAAATAAAGTGGCGGCTAGCCGCTACGCTCTACCTGTAACAGCAACCCTTGCCGCCTTGGTATGGGTTGCTGTAGGTTTTTTAGTAGCTAACATTTGGGTGCAGTTCGCCTTCACCATTCTCTCTACCCTGCTGATGGTGGAGCTCAACAACCATAATTCCCTGATGCGAACCTACAGCCGAATGGTGTCCTGCAGTTTCCTGGTGTTCATCACCATGACCTCTCTGCCTACACCCTCCTTCAAGGCAAGCATCGTGACGATGTGCTCCATCGCCTTCTACCTCATCATCTGGAACAGTTACCAGGACAGGCGGGCGGCAGGATGGACCTTCTATGCCTTCTTCTGCGTAGGACTCGCCTCACTGGTGTTCATCCAGGTGGGATATTTCCTGCCCTTCCTGTGGCTGATGATGATGGTATTCACCAATTCCTTCAGCATCAGAAACTTCTTTGCATCTATCATCGGTCTCATCATGCCGTATTGGTTCTCAGCGGGTTACTTCGCCTACACCAATAATATAGATGGACTGATCAGTCATTTTGCAGAATTCATCAACTATCATGATCTGTTCGATTATTCGCAGGTTACCGACCACGAGGTGGTGAATCTCCTGTTCCTCATCATCCTGAGCACATTAGGCAGCATACACTTCCTGCATACCTCTTATGCAGATAAGATCCGTACCCGAATGATCTACAATTCATTCATTCTGATCAACTATGTGAGTCTTGCCTTCATCATCCTGCAGCCTCAGCATATCAAGGAGTTGAGCAGCATCATGATTGTAAATACGGCACCACTCACCGCTCACTTCATCACCTATACCAAGGGAAAAGTGGCGAACATCGTCTTTATCTCGGCGCTGATCATCATGGTATTGATATTGCTATACAATATCTTCATTCCAGAAACGATATTGCTGCAGGCTATTCAGGGATAAGAGTTATTCTGGGATAAGAGTTATTCAGAGATAAGAGTTATTCAGAGATATTCTTGATGCAGCGAAACGCTGCATCAAGAATATTAAACAAATAATATTCAATGGGTTACATAATAGACTTTTTAATCAACTGGGGCTATTGGGGCATGCTTGTTTCCGCCTTTCTTGCCGGCAGTTTCTTTCCTTTCAGCAGCGAGGTAGTGATGTCGGGCTTGCAGGCAGCAGGTTTGGATCCCATCCCTTTGGTGATATATGGCAGCATAGGAAATGTATTGGGATCGCTGTTCAACTATGGTGTAGGCAGACTGGGCAAGATGGAATGGATAGAGAAATATCTGCACGTGAAGAAGGAGAAACTGGATCAGGCAGAAAGATTCATGGCTGATAGAGGTGCCTGGATGGGCTTCTTCGCCTTCATCCCGATTTTGGGAAGCGCCATCACCATCGTGCTGGGACTGACAAGAGCCAATATCATCATCTCTACCATCAGCATCACCATCGGAAAAGTGCTGAGATATATCCTATTGGTTTATGGTCTCAGCTTCATCGTATAAACATATAAGCCGATTTATAACATAAGAAGATTTTAATATATGAAGAGATTTCTATACCTTATTATATTATGTGTTATTCTTGCAGGATGTAAGGGTACACCTCAGAAACAGGCAGATTCGGGAAAGGCTTCCGGAACAGAGAAGCCTGCGGTTACAGTTACAGTTACGATTTCCCCCTACAAGTATTTCGTAGATCAAATTGCCAAAGGCAAGGTGGATGTCAACGTGATGGTATCGAATGGCAACAACCCGGAGACTTACGAGCCATACGCCCAGCAGATGATGGAGCTTTCGAAGAGTGCCCTCTATCTGAAAGTGGGTAGCATCGGTTTTGAGCAAACCTGGATGAAGAAGTTGCAGGACAACGCTCCGGAAATGAAAGTGATAGATACTTCCGTGGGCATCAAGCCTGCCAAGACGCCGGGTGGCAACATCGACCCACACGTATGGATGAGTTGCAGCAACGCCCGCATCATAGCCAGCAACATCCTCAAGGCGCTCTGCGAACTGGAGCCAAAGAACAAGGCTTTCTTCGAGAAGAACTACCAGTCGCTGCTCAGCATCATCGACAAGAGAGACAGCACCATCAAGGAGAGCTTCAAAAAGGACCCAGACCTGGTACGCAAGTTTGTGATCTATCACCCTATCCTCACCTACTTTGCCCGTGATTACCAGCTGGAACAGCTTGCCATAGAGGAAGAAGGCAGGGAGCCTAGTGCTGCCCAGCTGAAGAGCCTCATCCAGAGAGCCCGAAAAGAGAATATCAAGTTCTGCCTGATACAAGCTGAATTTGCCAACCGCAATACTACAACCTTCATCAAGGAGAGCCACACCAAACCAATGGATATCAATCCATTGCAGGGCGACTGGAACTGGGCGATGCAGGAAGCTGCAGCAGCGGTACAGGGCAAGAAAATCGTTGTTGGGAAGTAAAAACTACAATCATATGACTCCAATCATAAAAATAGAGCACCTTTCCGCCGGATATGACGGCAAGCAGGTGCTCAGCGACGTAAATCTCACCGTATATCAAGACGATTATCTTGGCATCATCGGACCAAACGGTGGTGGCAAGACTACCCTCATGCGCCTCATTCTGGGACTGATGAAGCCTACGGAAGGAACCATCAGATACTTCCGAAAAATAAAGGATGAGAGCGGGGAAACGGTTCTTGATGAAAACGGCAAAGCAAAAGTTGAGGAAACAAAGGAGATTTCGATGGGCTATCTCCCACAATACAACCAGCTCGACAAGCAGTTTCCCATCTCCGTATATGAGGTAGTACTTGCCGGACTCAGCAAGACCAAAGGTCTCTTTTCACGATACACCCAGGCACAGCACCAGCAGGTGCTCGATACCCTGGAGCGCATGCAGCTGACGGAATTCAAAGACCGGCACATCGCTGCCCTCAGCGGTGGTCAGCTTCAGCGAGTGCTCCTCGCCCGTGCCATCGTATCCAAACCCGATGTCGTGATTCTCGATGAGCCTAACACCTACATCGACCGCCGATTCCAAAAGCAGATGTACGAGATGCTGGAGCAGATCAACAAGGCGTGCGCCATCATCATCGTCAGTCACGATGTAGCCGAAGTGCTCAATAACGTGAAGCATATCGCCTGTGTAAACCAGCACCTGCATTATCACGATACGGCAGATATGCCAAGAGAAAAGCTGGAAGAGCATTTCCTGAATGTATAATGTGTTTTTTATAAAACATCACCTATTTAAATTTAATATAACCTAAAAAAGAGAAGCAATCCTACGCTATCTCTTTACTTTTTAGTATCTTTGCAACGTTTTATACACATTATATAATAGGAAACATAGAAATATAATACATTAAAGTTTAAACAATAATGAAACAGTACAGATTAGTGGACAATATCTTCGGATGGGTCGCATTCATCATTGCGGCATTCGTATATTGCTCCACAATTGAACCGACAGCCAGCTTCTGGGACTGTCCTGAGTTTATTACAACTGCCTACAAGCAGGAGATCGGTCACCCACCTGGGGCACCATTCTTCATGCTCATGGGCAATTTCTTCACACATTTCGCCAGTGATACCACGCAGGTAGCCAAGATGGTGAATACGATGAGTGCACTCCTCAGTGCCGTCTGCATCATGTTCCTATTCTGGACCATCACCCATCTGGCACGCAAGCTCATCATCGGCGACTGGAAGGAGATGACCACCAGCAAGCTGATTGCCATCGAGGCATCAGGTATGGTGGGCGCACTCATCTACACCTTCAGCGATACCTTCTGGTTCTCTGCTGTAGAGGGTGAGGTTTACGCCTTCTCTTCTGCCTTCACCGCTGTGGTATTCTGGCTGATTCTGAAGTGGGAAGACCATGCCGACGAACCTCATAGCGACCGATGGCTCGTGCTCATCGCCTATATGACCGGTCTGAGTATCGGTGTGCACCTGCTCAACCTGCTCTGCATCCCAGCCATCGTACTGGTATATTACTACAAGAAGGTGCCTCATGCCAACCTGAAGGGTTCGCTCATGGCGCTCTTCCTTTCATTCCTGGTGGTAGTAGCCGTACTTTATGGTGTGGTTCCAGGCATCATCACTGTAGGCGGATGGTTTGAGCTGTTCTTCGTCAACACACTCGGCTGCCCATTCAATACCGGTGAAATCGTATATATCATCTGCCTCGTAGCCTCTGTTATCTGGGGTATCTACGAGACCTACAATGCATCAGAGAAGAACGAGAAGAAGCAGAACATCGCCTTCGTTCTCGGTTTCGGCATGCTCGGCATCCCATTCTTCGGATATGGATGGAGCGCTGTCATCACCGGCATCATCATCCTGGCTATCCTCTGGTTTGTACTCAACTACAAGCGCAAGAAGGAAGTAGTAACCGGCGTTGACCAGGCTACAGGTATCGAGAAAAAGAAGATGCAGCTGCTGCCTCTCATCTCTGCACGCATCAAGAACACAGCATTGCTCTGCATGCTGATGCTGATGATCGGTTACTCAAGCTATGCGCTCATCGTGATCCGTTCATCCGCCAACCCTCCTATGGACCAGAACTCTCCTGAGGATATCTTCACCCTGGGCAGTTATCTGAGCCGCGACCAGTATGGCGATACTCCATTGCTCTATGGTCAGGCTTATACTTCTCAGGTGGCTCTCGAAGCTGACGGCAACATGTGCAAGCCTGTGACGAAGGAAGGTGCACCTGTTTATCAGCGCAAGGAAAAGGCTTCTGCCGATGAGAAGGACTCTTACTTCGTAGTAAGCCATAAGAACAAGTATGTATATGCACAGAATATGCTCTTCCCACGTATGCACAGTTCGGCTCATGCCCAGGCATACGAAGACTGGATGGGTGGCGTAGAGGGTAACCAGGTGCCTTACGACCGTTGTGGCGAGAACATGATGGTGAAGGTTCCTACACAGATGGAGAATATCCGTTTCTTCCTCTCCTATCAGTGCAACTTCATGTACTGGCGCTACTTCATGTGGAACTTTGCCGGACGCCAGAACGATATCCAGGGCAACGGAGAGCCTGAGCACGGTAACTGGATTACCGGTTTCTCATTCATCGACGATGCTCTCTATGGCGACCAGAGCAAAATGCCAGACGACCTGAAGGCAAACAAGGGACACAACGTGTTCTACTGCATGCCGCTGATTCTCGGTCTCATCGGTCTCTTCTGGCAGGCTTGGTACACCCGCAAGCGCAAGGTCATCAAGAACGGCGTGGAGACAGAGGAGATTCTTCCTGTAGGTATCCAGCAGTTCTGGGTGGTATTCTTCCTGTTCTTCATGACAGGTCTTGCCATCGTGCTCTATCTGAACCAGACGCCTATGCAGGTACGTGAGCGTGACTATGCCTACGCCGGTTCATTCTATGCATACGCTATCTGGTGCGGTCTTGGCGTTCTCGCCATCATCGACCTTCTGAAGCAGAAGATGAAGCTCAGCGGTACTGCCGTAACAGCTATCGTGGCTGTGGTAACCCTGCTCGTTCCTATCCAGATGGCATCACAGACCTGGGATGACCACGACCGTTCAGGACGTTACACCTGCCGCGACTTCGGTCAGAACTATCTGATGTCGCTCCAGGAGAAGGGTAACCCAATCATCTTCACCAATGGTGATAACGATACCTTCCCACTCTGGTACAACCAGGAGGTAGAAGGTGTAAGAACAGATGCCCGCGTTTGTAACCTGAGCTATCTGCAGACCGACTGGTATATCGACCAGATGATGCGTCCTGCATACAACTCACCATCCGTGCCAATCACCTGGCCACGTCTCGACTTCTGTTCGGGTACCAACGAGTATGTTTCTGTCCAGCCAGAGGCTAAGCAGCAGATTCTCGACTTCTACAAGCAGGACCCAGTGAATGCCAAGAAGCAGTTTGGTGATGAGCCTTTCGAGCTCAAGAACATCCTGAAGTACTGGGTACGCAGCAAGAACCCAGACATGCACTTCATCCCTACAGATACCGTCTATGTAACAATCGACAAGGAGGCTGTGAAGAAGAGCGGCATGATGATGGCTTCTGATACCATCCCAGACAAGATGGTGATTTCGCTCGCAGGCAAGAATGCTCTCTACAAGGGCGACCTGATGATGCTCGAAATGCTGTCACAGTGCAACTGGACACGTCCTATCTACGTGGCTCTTACCGTGGGAGAGGAGAACTATATGAACCTTGGCGACAACTTCGTACAGGAGGGTCTTATCAACCGTATCACTCCGTTCACCACCAACAAGCCAGGTGCCAAGAACTTCGATGTAGAGAAGACCTATCACAACATCATGACCCGATTCAAGTTCGGTAACCTGAAGCAGAAGGGACTCTATATCGACGAGACTACCATGCGTATGTGCTATACCCACCGACGCCTGCTCGCCCAGACAGCCCTCCAGCTCATCGCCGAGGGCAAGAACCAAAAAGCTATCAACATCCTGAAGAAGGCTGATGTGGAGATTCCTCCATACAATGTCACCCTCGAATACATGAGCGGTGGTCTGGATATGGCTCGCGGTTGGCTGCTCACCGGTCAGAAGGCAAAGGGTAAGGAATATGTAGAGGCTATCTGGAAGAATGCTCACCAGTATCTCAACTATTACCTCTCATTGAGCAACGACCGCTTCCTGCAGAGCCAGAACGACTGCATCCGTCAGATCATGATTATGCAGAGCATCTGCGATGTGGCAGGTATGGTAAGCCCTCAGTTGCAGAAGAGTTATGAGAAGCAGCTCAATGCTCTCTATACACTCTATCGCGGCAGAGGCGGCAGTATGCCACAGGGCAATCAGTAAAATAAAGAATATCAAGGAAGACCTGGCGTTTTTGCTAGGTCTCCCTTTTTGTATCATCCCCTAATCAAGTTATTCCTATGTTCATAGAGCAACCAGCCAAATGGCTCAGATGGTTATATCCGAAAGCAATATGGAGAATGGACAAGAACGACCATTCGGTGTATCTCACATTCGATGATGGTCCGATTCCCGAATCCACCCCATTCATCCTGGAAACCTTGAGAAAGTACAATATCAAGGCTACCTTCTTCATGGTGGGCGAAAACGTATTGCGCAACCACGATCTCTACAACCAGATTGTAGCAGAGGGGCACCAGATAGGTAACCATACCTTCAATCATATCGGTGCCTTCAAGCATCGTGTCATCTCCTACGTGCTCAACACCAACAAGGCGAATGACATCATCCACGCCCATCTCTTCCGTCCACCTCACGGCTGGATGCGACAGAGCGAGTACTGGTGGCTGCACCGCACCTACAAGGTAATCATGTGGGATGTGGTGACCCGAGATTATTCCAAGTGGATGACGGCAGAAGATGTGGTGAACAATGTGAAGAAATATGCCCGCAACGGCAGCATCATCACCTTCCACGACTCGCTGAAGAGCATCGACAAGCTGAAGACGGCACTTCCACAATCCATAGAGTGGCTGATGGAACAGGGATATGAATTTAAGATTTTTGATTAAAACATTTTGATTAAATTATCTTTGATTAAAACATTTTGATTAAAACATTCAAAAGACAATGAGCAAGAGAATCAATAGTTATCAGGCTGTAGCCTCTTTCGTAAGAGGATTCTTCGAGGCATACGCACGCGGCATCATGGATGCTGCGGTTGGCGGCGATGACTTCCAGAAGAAGAACGACCCCAAAGAGGTGAAGCAGATGATGCTGGAACACTATGGAGAAGTGAACCAGTACTTCTTCGACATCATGTTCTCTACCCTCGTACGACTCAACTACAAGAGTGCTGAAGAGGCTAATGAGCGCATGCAGAAGAATTTTGAGAGCATGAAGAAGACCGATCCTACCTTCGAGCCAACCATGCTCGACTATCTGCGCATCGCCTGCAAATCAAACCAGCTGTACAAGGCTATGGAAGCTGAATACAAGCGCAACTTCACCTGGCTCCTGCAGGGTAAGTTTACAAGCATAGAGGAGCACGTACGAGATTATACCCACGGTGTACTCATCAGCCTTGCCGATGAACCGATGGCAATCCATCTGCTGGTGCGCATCATCGTGAAAGCATACGCTGCCGGACTGAAATGTGGCAGCAAGGAAGGCACCCAGCAGCAGCTACACATGCCTACCCTGCACGGTATGCTGCTGAACAATGTGAATATCCTCCTGAACGAGGCTCCGCTGAAGGGCGATTCAGAAGATCCTGTCGCTCTCTTCAAGGAGGCGTGCAAGAACCAGGAGGAAAACATCAATGTACTATTCAATACATTGAACGATACTATGAAAGAACTGGCTGAGCAATAAGTTTTCCATCAGATCGAGCCGGAACTTTTATAAACGAGAACGACTTCCAACGCTTATAAGCATTGCTGCCTATAATCGTGGGAAGTCGTTTTTTATATAAATACAGTATCTTATATATATACAATATCTTATATATGATACAATATCTTACTGCATATCATAAACTACCTGCATGAGCTTCTTTCCAAGCTCATCAGCCTGCTCCATGGTAGAAGCCTCGCTATATACGCGGATGATTGGCTCGGTGTTACTCTTGCGGAGATGAACCCACTTGTCAGGGAAGTCGAGTTTCACACCGTCGATATCAGTAACAGCTACATCCTTCTCCTTGCCATACAGCTCCTTCACCTTGACGAGGATAGCATCTACATCGGTAGAAGCAGTCAGGTCAATGCGGTTCTTGGCGATGAAGTAGTTAGGGAAGCTGGCACGAAGCTCGCTTACCTTGCAACCCTTATGAGCCAGACTGCTCAGGAAGAGAGCAATACCTACGAGGGCATCACGGCCATAGTGGCTCTCTGGATAGATAACTCCACCATTGCCTTCGCCACCAATCACTGCATGAACATCCTTCATCTTGGTAGTTACATTCACCTCGCCAACGGCAGAAGCACAATAAGAACCACCATGCTTCTCGGTTACATCGCGGAGAGCACGGGTAGATGAAAGGTTGCTGACGGTGTTACCTGGAGTCTTGCTCAATACATAATCAGCTACACTTACCAGGGTATATTCCTCGCCAAACATCTTACCATCCTCGCAGATGAAAGCCAGACGGTCAACATCCGGGTCAACAACGATACCCATATCGTAGCCACCCTTCTTCAACTCATCCATAATACCACCGAGGTTCTTCTCCAATGGCTCTGGATTGTGAGCGAAATCACCTGTAGGCTCTGCATTCAGGAATGTATATTCTACGCCGAGTGCATCGAGCAACTCTGGGAGAATAACACCACCTACAGAGTTGATGGCATCTACACAAACCTTGAAATGAGCGTTCTTGATAGCCTCAACATCCACGAGCTTCAATGCTAGCACTGAATCGATATGGCGCTTGTTGAATGTATCATCTTCTGTATATTTACCGAGAGCATCTACATCGGCATACTCGAAATCTTCCTTCTCAGCAATGCTCAATACCTCGCTACCATTGGCTGCAGTAAGGAACTCACCCTTCTCGTTGAGAAGCTTGAGAGCATTCCACTGGCGTGGGTTATGAGAAGCTGTGATGATGATACCACCGGCAGCACCACTCATGGTTACAGCCAACTCCGTAGTAGGAGTAGTAGCCAGACCGATGTTCAATACATCGTAACCCATACCCATCAAAGTTCCACAAACCACATTCTTTACCATCTCGCCCGAGATACGTGCATCACGACCAACCACGATGGTGTTGCTCTTAGAAGCACCGCTACGACGGATGAATGTAGCGTAAGCAGATGTAAACTTGACGATGTCGAGCGGATTCAAAGTATCGCCCGCTGGACCGCCGATGGTTCCACGGATACCAGAAATAGACTTAATCAGTGTCATAATAATATCTTTTTAAAATGAAATTATCTTATCTGCCTCTCTGCAAGGTTAAATCATAGAGGCAGGCATATACGCTTCCTGATGCCGCTGTAGTACCATAGGTATGAGGAACTACCAGACGAACGTGAGCTATTCTCTCGCCCTCGGCATTACCACGACCAATCTTTACCCAACTGAAAGGAACCAGCCAGCCACTAGGTACTGTTCCGCTATAACCGCCGGAGTAGTTTTTGTTGTAAGTGGCTACCATCAAGCTGCTATTCACATCAAAAGTACCGGTGAAAGTGCCAGAATTATTGGTCACGGTCATCTTATCAGTATAGAAAGAGTACTGCTTCAGATTATTGCTCAACTGCAAAGATTTGAGACTCATCTCTGCTGCGGTATTCAGATTGTATTCTGAGAAACGAACGAGCACATCAGTAGTCTCGCCCATCTTGATATAGTCGCCACAGCCCATTTCCAATACCTGCATATAGATACCGTTACTGTTGAAAAGCACATATTCGTTGTTGTTCTTGGAAGTATCAGTAAGAACCACGCTGTTGTCCTTCTGCTTCTTCTCCCAACGACTCTTGAACTCTTCTTCTGAAATGACCTTCACGTTTTCATGACGCAAGAAAGAACTGATAGAGTCCAACTCGCGGTCACGCAAATCCTTATATGTCTCAGTATCGTTACATGCAGCAAACGAGAAAAGTGCTGCTATAGCCATGATGGCAAACAAAAATTTCTTCATTCCTTTTACTAAATTCTAATTTATTGGGCAAAGGTACAAAAAAGAAAAGACAACACCGAGAAGTATAGGATGATTTTATTATTATTTATCACTTATTATCATCCTAATGCCTCTTTCGGGGTTGTTTTTCCTTATTTTTCCATTTTTACAGGCGCAAAGTGCTCCTTATCTCAGTAAATCGGAAAAGGCAAGAATTGCCTTCTGGGCAATCTTCTCAGCCTCCCCGATACTGCAAAGCAGCTTACCGCCTGATGCGTTGCGATGACCGCCACCATTGAAGAACTGCTCCGCCATCTTATTGCATGGGAAATCATCCACAGAACGGAGACTCACCAATATACGGTTGTCGATATCGGTATCCTCTCGGAGCGAGATGGAGAGCTTGTGACCTCTGATGGTAAGAGGCACGTTCACCAATCCTTCCAGATCGCCCTTGATGAAATCATACTCCTTCATCTCCTTGCGGGTTACGGTATAGTAACTGGCATGGAGCGACTCGATGACCTGCAGCTTCTCGTTCATCAGATGACCACGGAAGCGGACTGCAGAAACACGGGCGTTGTTGAAGACGCTGCGATAAATCTTATCCTTGTCGATACCCTTGGTAAGCAGCTGGCAGATGATGTAGTAGATGTCCGGATTGGTAGAGTTATAGGTGAATCCACCCGTATCGGTCATCATACCGCAATAAACGCAGGTAGCCCAAGTCTTATCCAACTCAGGGAAACCACCCAACTGCCATATCACACGGAACACCAGTTCGCTGGCGCTGCTGGCATGAGGCTGCGAAATCATCAGCTTAGCCTCCAGGTTAGGAGCCAGATGATGGTCGATGACAACACGCTGTGCCTTGCAGCCAGCAAGCACATGATCCATCTCATCCAGTCTGCCAGTGCTGCCGAAATCCACGCAGCATACCAGATCAGCCTCATCAAAAGCCTGCTGCACCTTCTCAGGATGCTTGTCGTATCTCACGATATCATCACAGCCAGGCAACCAGGAAAGGGCATCCGGTATCATATCAGGCACACAGATGACAGGGCTCTTACCCAAAGAGCGCAAAAAATAAGCCCATCCCAAAGATGAGCCAACAGCATCGCCATCCGGTGACTTGTGGGCACAGATGACAATACGCTGAGAAGCCGCTATCGTCTCTCGGAGAATAGCGGCTTCCTTTTCGTTTAAAATATCTAATTGAATATCCATCAAATAAAATTAGAAGAGCTTGTTAGGATATACACCCTCGTCGATGAGACTCTGGATTCTATCTACTACACTCTGGCGGTCGGCTGCATAAGTTACACCAAACCACTTGCTGGTGGTATCGAGTACCTTAACGGTAGATGTACCCTCATTGATGAGCTTGTTGACCATCAATGGGATAAAGAACTCAGCCTTCTTGTTCTCCATGTTCTTAGGATCGCTCAGGAACTCCTTGAAGTAAGCCTCGCTGTGAGCGAAGTAATCTGGAGTAAAGCCCCATACGTTCATAGATACAGGAGTGTTGTCGCCTACAGCAACCCACTTGCCTTCCTCGTCCTTGTAAGAAACCTCACCATTGATACGCATGATCTCGGTGCGCTCTACACAAGTTGTCAGGTTCTCGTTCTCGTCCTTAGAGCAGATACCACGAGCTACTGTACCGTTCTCGCTCAAGGTGTTGCCTACGCGGAAACCTACCATAGCATACTTGTTGGTGCTACCCTCTGGAAGCTCAGAGAGGAACTTGCCAATAACCATGAAGCAGTCACGGTTGTAGAAGTCATCGCAGTTGATTACGCAGAAAGGCTCCTTGATAACGTCCTTTGCCATCAACACTGCGTGGTTGGTACCCCATGGCTTCTCGCGACCCTCAGGTACGCTGAATCCTTCTGGGAGTGCATCCAAAGACTGGAAGCAAAGCTCTGCTGGGATATGGCCCTCGTACTTAGAGAGGATTTTCTCGCGGAACTGATCCTCGAAATCCTTGCGGATAACGAAAACGATCTTACCAAAACCAGCCTGAATAGCATCGTAGATACTGTAGTC
Organism: Prevotella sp. AM23-5; assembly: GCF_003473645.1. NCBI lineage: Bacteria > Pseudomonadati > Bacteroidota > Bacteroidia > Bacteroidales > Prevotellaceae > Prevotella > Prevotella sp. AM23-5. The sequence continues at coordinate 163,361 of NZ_QUCG01000001.1, forward strand.
CATAATAGTCTCACCATTAGGGCCCAGACCATCGAGCTGTTTCAAACCACCATAACGGCTACCCATACCAGCAGCCAAAAGCAATAATGTAGGTTTCATAATCTATATTTTTATTTAATAGTTGATATTTACGTTTAATCACCTGCAAAAGTAATAAAAAAAATGCACCTAGCGGCATCTTTTTCTACTTTTTTTTGATTTACATCAATATTTGAATGATTTATGGAGCTTCGCCCCCAAAAACCGGTGCTAGAACGGATAGTCCACTGACAAATGATGCTAGAACGGATAACCCACAGCCAAATGCAAGCTCTGGTTCTTCTTGAAGCTTGGAATGTTGTAGAATCCGCTCTTACCTGTATCGTATGGCAGATGCAGACCGATTCCCCAATCCACTCGAACCACAAACATTCCCATATCGTAGCGGATACCCACTCCAGTGCCTACAGCCAGCTGCTTGTAGAACTTATCAAACTTGAAGGCCTCGAAAGAGGAAAAATCGGCATCCTTCATCCAGACATTACCGGCATCCAGGAACAGAGCACCATAAAGATCGCCCCAGATCTTAGGACGGTATTCCAGATTCACCTGGAACTTGATATCTCCCGTACGAAGGATGTTGGCATACTTGTTACTCAGGGCACTGTAGTCTTGCTCACCTGGTCCGATACCTCGCACACTGAAGGCACGGATACTGTTGGCTCCACCTACATAGAACATTTCCGTATAAGGTGCCTGAGTCGAGTTGCCGTAACTCCAGATCATTCCGGCATTCAGGTGTCCCACCAGGGTGGATGTTTCATTCAGCTTCCAGTACTTCACGAAATCAGTTTCCAGCTTGAAGAACTGAGAATACTCGTTCTTGAACATCGTCTTATCCTTGTCGTTCCATTTCCTGCCAGCGACAAGATAACCCAGCGACAAAATGTTGCCGGCTTCGCTCACCGTAGTTGACCACACGATAGGATTGCGGTATTTCTGCGCACTGCGATAGGTGTAGGTATAGCTCATCTTTGGGATGAAACGGTCGGCCATCGAAGTTGCCACATACACATTGTTGTTCATGATGCTGTCGAACTTCGGAGAAGTATAGTTCATATACTCATACGAAAGAATCAGCGGACTGAACGAATGGCGATGCTGATAAGAGGTTGCCCAATCATAGGTCAACTCTCCTCCAGCCACATGACGGCGGAAATAGCCAGCACGGTTCAGGATATTCATAGATGCCTTGATGGTGGTATTCGGCGTACCATAGTAACGGCGAGGGATATGACCTCGGCGGAATCTGCGCTCATTCTGTGCCATCGTGCGGAAAGCATTCCAAGGGGTGATGATGCTTGGGAACGACAGCGTGACATCTGATCCGAACTCATAGGAATTGATCTTGCTGGAACTTCCCCCCTGCCCCGTGATGGTCTGCCACTCATGAGAACCATGGATGTTGATATCCAGCTTCTCTCCACCCCGGAAGGCATTGCGCTTGGTAAGACCCACCACCAGCTCCGGACCTACCCTTCCGGTAGTCTTGCCCTTGGCGTTGGCTTCTACATAGAAATCGTAGGGTTTGTCGAATACCAGATCGATGTTGGCATCCAGAGTATCGCAATATTGCACATTTCCCAGGCTGTCCAAAATCTGAGTGCTCCGAGGCACAAACTGCAGGTTGGTATAACTGAAGAGTCCCATCGACTGCAATCCTGCCTTAGCCGTATTTTCATCATCCACCATATAAAGCTTTCGTGGTCGGAGCTTCAACTCCCTGAGCACTACTCCGGCACGAATCGGCATCTTCTTACCCGCATATCTGAAACTCAGATAACGGCGCACGAAGCTATCGGTCATCTCCTCCATGAACTGCTTCTTGAAGTTGATGTTGATATTGCCAATATACCACTGGCGGGTTGCTTCCGGCTCTATGCTGTCCACCATCGACAGCCGGAGATTCACCTTGCCGGACGTATTCACGGTATCGGCAAGATAAGATGCATAGCCATTCTGATAGAAATAGTAGCCATGGTTGCGGAAAAGACGGGTGAGTCGCTGACGCTCCTGCTCCAGATTGGAGACATTGAACGGGCTTCCCTTTCTGATGACGGCCTGCGACATCGTAGAATCTATGAGCTGCTTGCCATGCTCCGGGAAGTTGAGATAAGCCACGGAATCCAATCTCCACAAATGTCCCATATTCACTTTATAAGCCACCTTGGCTTCCTTCGGATTCTTCTGGGTAAGCACTTCGTAATCTACCTTGCCATTGAAATAGCCCAACTTGTCGAGCTGATGCTCAGCTACCTGTGCTCTCAACTTCGGATTCACATTCTCCATCAACTTAGGCTTCGAACCGAATACCTTAGTAATCCATTTGGAAAGGGCATCATCCGACCGAGAGAAGGCGTTCCATATCCACAGACGGACTGGAAACGGAGTACGGAAATAGCTGCTTCCCATAAAAGCTCCCGTTGGGGCTGATGCAAGAGCAAACTCCATCTCTTCCTTCACCGAATCGGCATAGGTATTCGCCTCGTAGTTGGAGTATTCTATAGGCTTCAAACCGGTAAACAGCTGCTCATTTTCCTTCAGGGCACTCGTAGAAGAGCACCCTGTAAACAGGAAGCTGAACAGCATCACCGCTGCCGCTATATATATAATAAGGTGAAGTCGATTCTTCTTTCTCATATTCACTAGCTTATTTTTCGTTGTTTCTAATAACAGAATCCTTGCGGATTCGCAGCATCACTGAATCCTTGCGGGTTCGCAGCATCGGAGAATCTGCAGGCACCTGCTGCTTCTCAGTCTTCCATCTGAAGATATCCGAGAACTTGGAGAGCTTTCTGCGCCAGGTGAAACCGCCGCCATACTCCCCAATCTGACCATCCAGCCAATCGTAGGTGTTGGCATTATAGAAGGCTCTGACATACATGCTGGCTCCTTCGTTGAGACGATACTGAACCTCCACATTGTTGAAGAAAGACTCATTCTTGTTGGCATTCTCCAGTTCTGCACCGGTTGAAACCTGTCCACCCACAGAGAAACTCAGGCGATTATTGAAGAATCGCTTGGCGAACTTGAAGTTGTAGTCGGTATGCGTTCCGCCAGAGGCATTGGTCTGGTTATCCACCGACATACCCACATCGAGTCCGATGCTTCGCATGGCTGTACCTGCAATGTTATTGATCTCGGAGTTGAGGAATGAAGTCAGGGCGGTATTCATCGAGAACGAACTGGTGGTTCCACTCGCCAGATACATACCCGAAGCCAGCATCGTGATGGCAATCTTGCCTCGTTCCTCTACACTCATCGAATTCAACTCATCCTGGATGGTCTGGTCGTTGGATGCCGAGATGATAAACTGGATACCCGGTTTCTCCAGAGTCTGACTCAGCTTCACACCACAGATGAAATCCACCGAGCGTCCACTACCCTCACCCTCGTTGACGGTAGTCTTGATATCCTCCGTTGCCGTAATATTCAGGGTAGGATTAAACGGATCACCCGTAAACTGGATATAGCTTCCATCCTGTATATCAAAGGTCTTCAATGGAATGATAGGCAGAGAGTACTTCATCTCACCATCATTCAGGGTATATCGACCCGTCAATCTGATACCGTCAGCCGTATTGTACCGCATCTGCAAATTGCCTCCTCCCATCAGATCCACATAATTGGTCTTATCGGCATTCAAGGCACAGAGAATACGCGCCGACTCATCGATTGACATACTCAGCAACATATCGAAACCATCCAGCGTAGGCTTCTGAACCACTACCTCCTTGCCACTCTTGAAATTGGTAAACTTCACCAGTTCCTCAAGCTGGTTATCGGTAGTGAGTTCCGACTCACGCAAGATATAGGTCATATTGGTCTTGCCCAGTACATCCAGCTTACCCATCATCTTCAGATTAGACAATGAGCCCTGCATGCTTCCGAAGAAGTTGACATACGCCTTGCCGAATGCCTCGGAACGGGCATTCTCCTCTGCATCAATCAGCAGGAAGTCCTGTGCTCTCATCCGGATATTCAGCTTCATATTCTCCACATCCGTGAAGTCGAGGGCACCCTGGATATTGAGCGGACTCTCATTGTTGGCATACATCATGAAGTTCTCGAAGAGCAGCTTACTATCCGTAATGCGCACAGGATCATTGGCAAATCGCATGGAAATACCGTATGGCACACTTACCAGATAAGCAGAATCGAGATATACCTCACCATCGATATCAAGATTGCTCAAGGCACCCTTCATCTTTAGGGCGCCTTCGCCATATCCCTTCAAACCGATGAGCTGATCAGGTACAAAACCATTGATAAAGTGCAAAGGAAGCTTCTCTAATCCTACCTCTGCATCCAGATCGCCGCCACCTTCCGACTTGTATGTACCCGTAACAGTTGCCACCTCATCACCCTCATAGGTAAGGATGGCATCTACATAGTGAGAACCGTTACTCTTTGGCATATAGGTAAACTCCGAGCCCACATTGCCCATCGGACATTTCTCGTAGGTCATGTTATCTATCTTCAGATTAGAAGAAACAGAGAGTTCTTCCTTGGTCTGGATAAAGTGGAAGTCACCATCCATGATACCCGTGATATCCGGCATATACGGAATCACACTCAGCACCTTGTCCAGATTGAACCTGCTCATGCTGACGGTGATATCCTGCAGGGCATCCTCGTTCTTATCGTTGGAATAGACACGCATACCCATATTGCCCGCTGCTGCCTTCAGCACCAGATCGGCAGATACACGTCCGTCATCACTCAACATCACATAGTTGGAATCATTGGCTACGAACTCCTTATAACCCAATATCGGATGGGTATCTATCAGAGACACTTTCACACCATTAGGCTGCAATATGGCAGCGAGTCCCACATCCACACCCAACTTATTGGATGCATCATAGAGGCGAGCCTTGATATTGGAACCATGCTCCCGCACCTCACCATCTACCAATGCCCGGAACACATACTGCGGATTATGACGGTTGTTCTGAACACGGGCTGAATAGCGGATGGTATCTCCCTGCGTATGTACCTGGGCACGGATGGTATCCAGCTGCATGCCACTCGCTACCAGGGAGTCGATGTTCATATATCCTTCGAGTCCTGCCACAGGCGAAGCATTCAGCTCCATCTCCACCGACTTGAAATGGTAACCCATATATTCGATGAATCGGGAAATAAAGTTGTCCTTACCTGTAGAAAGGTAGATATGTCCGCTAGGGAAACTGTTGCGAATCATCACCTGATCAATGCGACGGTTCTTGAGCTGCTTCCATAATTCCTTCTGCAAACCGGTAACTCTGTGCAGGAGTTTCTCGTAGCCTCCATGCGCATCCATGTTCAGACGGAAATCTCCACACTCTGCTATGGCATGGGTGGTATCTCTATCGGTCAGGATATCTACCTTCACACCTACTGGGCGATAGACTTTCTTTTCTGTCCTTACGGTGATATCATCCAGGTTAGCCCATACCTTGTGACTATCCTTCAGATCGGAAAGAACATCGATCTGACCACAGAGCGAAACATCCACTGGCTTATCGGTAATCTTCAACTGATACATATCGGCATGGCGCACATCTGCCACCAGTGTAGCCTGCAACTTCTTGGTATTAGCCAGGGCATCCACGGCGATGTTACCATTCAGCAGCTCATTCCTACTATCCAGCTTGGCATGAATTCTACCGTTGGCAACCTGCGCATCAGCCACCATGTCATGCAACTGATACTGGTCATAATGTACCTGGTTAACCTTGGCTTTCGCCATCAGTCGGGTTCGAGGCGACAGGAAATCAGTACCCACGCCCTTTGCCTCTACCTCTCCCGTAAAGGTGTAGAGATTCTGGTGAGGCAGGAAATGCTGGGCCTGAATCTGTCGTGCCTGCAACTTTGCCTGATAAGCCAGGCGATTCATATCGATGCTGCCATCCCTACGGGTCTTGGCATCGATGGCAGCATCCACCTTCATGCTTCCCTTACCTTCGGTAAGAGCCAGTTTGGTGGCATACTTCGTTCCATCCATCTTCACATTTCCCTGAATGCCGATGCCGCTAGGGATGCGGATTTCCTGTGTTAAGGCAGGATCGAGCATGGCTGTTACCATACCGAGATTGTAGGTACGTGCCTTCAGATTGATATTCGCTTTCAGACGATTCATATCTGTCATATTAGCTACCATACCATCCGTGCTTAAATCGAAAACAGTAGGCAGATTCACCTTGACTCCCGAGAAAGAGGCACGCTGCATGTTTCCCTTCAGCGAACCTTCCACCTTCATCGGATAGTAAGGCCATCGGCTCTTCATCTGCTTCGGCAATGCATCACCGATGAAGAGAAAAAGATCAGAACGTCCCAAGGCACCTTTCACACGCGCCATTACCTTGCCAGGATTCTTCTCGGCAAAGGCATCCATATCCATATCTACAGTAGCCTGCAAATGAGATTCTGGAGTACGGAAATAGAGATCCGGCAACTGCAACTTCACTGAATCCATCACAAATCTGCCATTAAGCTGATCTATCTTCAGTCCACTCTTCTCCTTCATACTTGCTTCCTTGATCTTTACATCAATCCTGGAATCGCAGAAATAGAAGGAATCGGCCTTCAATGCCATATCGTGGAAGGCAAGATGGTTAAAGTCCAGACCGGATACCGAGCGTTCGAAATTCTGGTCGTAGTTCACCCTGCCGTTCTTCCAGTCCAAGTGCTCGACCTGATACAGACCTTTGAACAGGTCAAGGTAGGTGGTGCGGGCAATCGCATCACCGAAATAAGCATTCACCTGAAGGGTATCTCCAGGCATGTGTAGGGTAAAATCGGTATTCTTTAGTTTCAGTTTCTGTAAGCTGATCTTCCAGTAATTGGTGCTCGGAGTCGTATCTGGCGGAACTGTATCGCTCAATTCTACAGACAATCTGGCATCTGAAATCAGGGCATCGTTCACATTCACGTGCTCCTTACCCAGATCTATACCATGCGCCATCAGCTGCAATCTGCCCACATCTCCCTTGATTCGGGCTTCGTGGATAAAGTTGGTGGTGTTCACCTTCATCTTCGTGAAGTTCAGTTCATCCACCATCACCTGATTGCTGAAAAGTGGCAGCAACTGTACATCTACCACCATCTTCTGGATGTCGGCTACGGTATCTTTTTTATTTCTTAAAGCAAGGTTTCTGCTGTTCTTCAATGAATCGACAGGTTGCAGTACTTTCACGCCTTCCACTCCCAGCTTGAGAGGGAAAACGAGTTGTACATGCTCTACGGAAATATCCATGTCTGTCGATTCTGAAGCATAAGAAGCAACTTGCTTTACTGCCCAGTTCTGTACTGGAGGCAAATAAAGCAAAACAGCTAACAATAATATGAGCACGAATGGGGTAATAACAACGATCCCCATCCATTTCGCATATTTCTTCATAAGCATGGATATTAAATTGTTATGGAGCAATAGCTCTCCATAGATTATCATCTGGCAGAGGAGCTTCCACTACAATGGTTTCTTTTGATACTGGATGCACAAACTCTACCTTGTGCGAGAGAAGAGAGATACTTCCGTCAGCATTGCTGCGAGGGGAACCGTATTTCAGATCGCCCTTGATCGGGCATCCCATCTTAGCTAACTGGCATCTGATCTGATGATGACGGCCTGTCATCAGGTTCACTTCCAAAAGGGTATAATGATCAGTATGCCCTATCACCTTATACTTCAATATCGCCTTCTTCGAATTCTTCACCTCATGGTCGTAAGCATAGCTTTTATTCTGCTTTTCGTTTCTTACTATCCAATGAGTCAATGTTGCCTCAGTCTCACGTGGCATATTCTTCACGATAGCCCAATAGGTCTTGTGAACTTCGCCATCACGGAACATATTGTTCAGACGGCTCAAAGCCTTGGAGGTTTTGGCAAATACCACGAGTCCTGAGACAGGACGATCAAGTCGATGCACCACTCCCAGAAATACATTTCCTGGCTTCTGGTATTTCTCCTTGATATATTGTTTTACCGTCTCTGAGAGAGGCTCATCGCCGGTCTTGTCGCCCTGCACGATTTCACCACTTCTCTTAGAGACGATAATTATATGGTTGTCCTCGTAAACTACCTGCATGTTTTATCTAAAACAGATGCCAATAGATTACATATTCATACCACCATCGATCTGGATTACCTGACCGCTTACGTAGCTTGACATATCAGAAGCGAGGAAGAGACAAACATTTGCAATATCCTCAGTCTGACCACCACGACGCAAAGGAATCTTCTTCATCCAGTCCTTACGGATTTCCTCTGGCAACTGTGCTGTCATAGCAGTCTCGATGAAACCAGGAGCTACTGAGTTAGCACGTACACCCTTAGGACCCAACTCCTGGGCAATAGACTTAGCCAAAGCAATCATACCTGCCTTAGAAGCAGCATAGTTGCACTGACCAGCGTTACCATGAACACCAACAACAGAAGCCATGTTGATGATAGAACCGCTGCGCTGACGGAGCATGATAGGAGAACAAGCGTGGATAAAGTTGAAGGCAGACTTCAAGTTTACATTCAAAACTGCATCCCACTGAGCCTCACTCATACGAAGCATCAAACCGTCCTTAGTGATACCTGCGTTGTTAACGAGAATATCGATAGAACCGAAATCTGCGTGAATCTGCTTAACGGTCTTCTCAGTCTCCTCGAAGTCAGCAGCATTACCAGCATATGCGCGGCATGTTACACCAAGAGCCTCAATCTCCTTGCGAGTAGCCTCCAAGCCTGCTGCCATATCATCATTGAGTACGAGGTCTGTGAATGCGATGTTAGCACCCTCAGAAGCAAATTTCATAGCGACAGCCTTACCGATGCCGCGAGCTGCACCTGTTACAAGGGCAGTTTTACCTGTTAATAATCCCATTTCTTTCTTATTTAATTAATAATCAGTTTATTATGAATATCTTATTTAAAGTTTTAAGCCTGATTTACCCAAGGCGCCATAAACAACCTTTGCAACCAGCGGTTTACTTGACTCCACATTCATACCATGGCCTAATCTTCCATAAATGAAAGGTACTTCCAGCCCCTTGATACAATAGTGGGTAATATCAGCAACTAAATCAATATTGTCGATGTCAAATTCCCCATCTTCCTTTCCCTCGGCATAGACACGACGGAAGATTTCGATTTCATCCTCATCAAAGTTCTTGCGAGCTTTCTCTACCATCCAGATGTTACGGAAGAACTCAGCACGAAGATTGCCATTACGTACCACTGTTTCCTTGATCATACTGAGATGGGTGTAAATCAATTCTATGATCTTGTCCTGAGGACGCATCTTACAGTTGGCTACCTCATCCAATTTATCAGAAAGACGCTCCAACTCCGACTCGATGACTGCATAATAGACATCTTCCTTTCTACTGAAATAGGTATAAAGCGTACGACGCCCCTTACCAGATGCTACAGCAATATCATTCATTGTAGTATTGGCTATACCATTCTTGGCAAACAGTTGTCTTGCAACATCTACCAGTTTTTGTCTTGTTTTGGATACTGACATATCGAAGCCCTTCCTTTATTTTATTAGTTGCACATAAATTTATCAATGTGCAAAAGTAGTAGTTTTATTCGATATACGCAAATATTTAGTGTTAAAAAATAGAATATGTTGGATTTCAGATGAATATATTGCAAAATGAAAGGGAAATTGATGGGAAAACTAAAGAAATTCATGATCAGTAAGAGGGATAAGAGAAAAAGGACAATGGAGGAGAAAAGGTAGAAAAACATAATATGGAGAAAACAAAAAAGGAAGTGATTTCTTAATCACTTCCTTTATTTGGTTGCGGCGGCAGGACTCGAACATGCGACCTCCAGGTTATGAGCCTGGCGAGCTACCAACTGCTCCACACCGCGATATTATCAACTCATTTCTGAATTGCGAGTGCAAAGGTACTACTTTTTTTATTAATCACCAAACATTACTAGCAAAAAGTTATCTTTTTAACACGTTTTTAACATTTAAAGGCAAAAAAGTGTGATTTGGCAGATAAAAATAGAGAAGAAGTATGATAAAAAGCAGAAACTGGAATAAAAGTGGGAAAAGAGAATGAGTATAGGGAACAAACAAAAATCCGATCCATCCTGGAAGGATAGATCGGACATATCAAAAATCAATTACTTTTTCAAAAGATTCATGACCTTCTCAAAATAGCGCTGTGTCCTCTTCACACTATAATGGTTTCCACCATTCCAAGCACGAATTGCGTGCTCGATGCTATTCAGAGGATTGTGGACAGACTGAATCAGGAGGAACATCTCCTTAGACTTTGCAATACTGAATCTATCAGCCAAAGTGAAACGCTTCTTGCTCTTGCGTCTCTTCAAAATGTCATTACACTCTGCCACTAAGATAGGAGTAATCTGCATAACACCAACAGAACTTCCACTCTTTGCTTTGGGGTTACCCTCACTCTCTACCTGGATAATCGCTTCCATCACTGGAGTCCAATCGAAATCATCGGTAGAGGATACATTTACATTCGTATCAGCCGACGCTGTACTTACCTTCATCATCAGCATCAAGATGCTGACTAATACCATTGTTATTCTCTTCATATTTTTTGTTTTATGGAACCTGAAAAGCTGAACTACAACATCAGTGATTTCGCGGTGGCAACTTGTGAGAAAAAGATAGGCTGCACACCTCAGTTCCGTTAGATACCTTAACGGATACCAGCATACACAAAACAGATATATGGATGATATCCTTATTCTTATCGTTTGCAAAGATACAAAAAAAAATCGAGATATGCAAGTAATAGACTGATTATCAGCGCTTTTTTAATGTTTTAAACACTTTATAACATAGTTACATGACGTAAATCAAGCAAAAAGCAGCGAAAAAGAATCTGCGTCATCTGCGAAATCTG